>JAZSNB010000099.1:0-34317 GCA_045536195.1 Acutalibacteraceae bacterium | reverse complement strand
ACGTGCGAAGCACCTGTATCACAATAAAGATTACCTGTAACAGAATAAAAAAGAGGCTGATTTGAGGATATTTATAAGCGATACAAACATATTTATTTTTGTGGCAAAACGGGACGCCGAGGGCGTCGTCCCCTACAAAGAGGAGGTTGATTTTGCGGTTTGGGGTGGATTCATCAAAAAACGATAAATTATGAGTTATTGTGATTTTTACTAAAAGTTTTAATAATATTTTTATATATATAAATTACATATTGGATTGAAATTATGATTTGCTTTTTGCTTCTATGTTTTTTGTTTCTTTTGCCTAAAAACAGGATAGTAAAATGTTGAATAAGTAAATTGACAAATTTATGAAAATACAGTATAATATCAATGTATAAATTTAAATTTTGAAAGGAGTATTTCTTATGGATTCTCTTCCCGGCCCCCTCAGAGTGCTTATTGACTGGCTCATAATGCTTCTCGGCACAATTTTCACATTCTTTGAAAAGAAAGAAGAAGAAACAACAACAGAAGAAGCATAAGAAAAGCTTCTTATTTGTTGTAAGCCATCACCCGATTGCAAGTCGGGTGATTTTTTGCGAAGTTGTTATTTTTATCAAAACAAACAGGAAAGCGGTGTTTATATGAAAAAATACGGATTCTTGAAAAAAACATTATGTGTGATTCTTTCTTTTGTTATCCTTTCAGGCTTTTCGGTATATGCCTTTGCCTCTGATTTTTCAGGTTATCTCAATATCTGTGATTTTGTAGAAAAGGACTCGGGTGAGGATGTTTCTGCTGCCGTTCAGCAGGTAATAGATAATAACCCCAACAGAGTTATCTTTTTCCCCGACGGTGAATATATATTCAGATCTCCCGTTTACACTCCTGCTAATCCCGTGAAGAGCGTTTCTCTGAAGCTCTCTGACTTTGCCGTTATAAAAGCGGGTGAAGGCTTTCCCGCGGGCGAAGCCCTGATTCAGCTGGGCGGAAAAGATCCCTATAACGATACCCACACCCCCGGAAGCAATTATTCCCTTGAGGGCGGTGTTATAGATTGCAGCGGTGTTGCTGACGGTATTTCAGTAAACAGCGGCAGAGAAACTGCAGTGCGCAATGTTTCCGTGAAAAACTGTGTTGTAGGACTTCATATTATGTACGGTGCAAACAACGGTTCATCTGACGCGGATATCACGGGAATTAATATTATAGGTAACGGCACCGTTGATTCCGTAGGTATTCTTCTTGAAGGCTTTGACAATACTCTCACAAATATCAGAATCGGCAATATCCACATAGGTGTTCATGTAAAAAGCTCAGGTAATATACTGAGAAACATTCATCCCCTTTATTATTCCGATTTCAACTACTATGAAAGCAGCTGCGGCTTCCTTATTGAATCGGGCAACAACTGGTTTGATTATTGCTATGCCGACAATTTTGCAACAGGCTACCGCACAACCGATAACAGCAATAATGTATTCCAGAACGTATTCTGCTACTGGTATACGGACAGGGGCGGTGTTCAGACAGTGTTTACTGCCGACAGACAGTTTAACGGTGACATAGTAAATCTTAAGGCAGGCTTCAACGGTGAGGGTGTGAAAAATATCCTCCTCGTAGGAGAAATCGGCGGTACGGGCAGCATTCAGAATATTGATGCCGACGAGGATGCCTGTGAAAGCAAGGCATATCTTGCCTACACAAAGGATTCCTTCCCCTTTGCCCGCATAATAGGTTTTTTTGCTCTTATAATAGATTTCTTCAGAAACCTTTTTGCATTTTAAGCTAACGAATTAAAAAAACTCAGGTCTGCTGTACGCAAGCCTGAGTTTTTTTGTCAGAACTGAGGGATTTCTATTGCCGTTCCTCCGTTTACTGCGGATTCATGGGCGAGTACGCCGGGAAGTGACATATTGATAGCAAAGTCAACATCGAGTACGGGCTTTTCGCCTGTTTTCAGACAGCGGACAAATTCCTCAACCATCTTGTGGTCAGCACCGCCGTGACCCTCCTTGCTTTCACCCTCATATGCGGAGTTTACGGGGATTTCAATTTTTTTGCTGAAGGTGCCGGGGATAGACTGAAGGTTAGCATATGAATACGCATCGTCAACCACCTGGAGTCTGCCTGTTTCGATTGCTCCCTTTGTTCCGCAGATACGGAAATTATGGTCATAGCTTGTGTATGCACCGAAGGAAACCAGGATTCTGATGACAGCGCCCTTTTTAGTTTTGATAAGTGCCACGCCTGTTGATTTTATGTCGGGGAAATAGGGATTATAGATAGTATCTGCTTCCATTCCCGAAACACTGACGCACTTGTCGTTCAATATATAAAGAAGAGGACCAAGCTCGTGAGTGAGATATTTTACAGCGGGATTGATTGTTCTCCAATGTCCGGGCGGGTAATTGTCGGGCGCAAATTCTTCGGGATCCATAGCGTGAAGATATTCAGCTTCCGCATATGAAATATCACCGAAAAGACCCTGCTCGTGCATCTTTTTCCAGGTTTCTATGAATGCCCAGAAGCAGCAGTTTTCTGCAGCCATATAAATAAGCTCGGGATGTGCGTTGCAGCAGTCCTTAAGCATTCTTGCTTCCTCAACGGAATTTACCGAGGGGATTTCGCTGAGCACGTGTTTGCCGGCATCCATAGCTCTTTTTACTACAGGTACGTGGTAAATGGCCTCTGTTGCAACAATAACTGCGTCAATGTCGCACTTGAGAAGCTCTTCATATTCGGAGAGCTTTATTATATCGTAGCCTGCAAGGTCAGAAAGCTCCTTGTAGCCTTTTTCAAGTATTTCGGGATTGTGATCACAGGCAGCAACAAGCTTTGTTCCGGGGATCGTGAAAAGCTCTCTTGCAATTGCCGTGCCGCGGCCGAGACCTACAACACCTATTCTGATAACTTTTTCTTCCATTTGTGATTCTCCTTATGATTGATATAAACAGTATAGCAAACAGTATAAATCAAATCAATATCAAATTAACCGTGACAGCCGTGATTGCCGCAGTTTTCAATGCCTTCACAGCTGTGGCTTCCGCAGGAATGGCCATCTTCGTGAGAAGCGTGATGATCCGTGCATTTTGCATCGGGATCAAAGCTTAAGGTTCCGCTGAGATATTCCTCAACCGCCTTGTCACAGCTGCCGCTGACTCCCCCGAGAATTTCAATTTTTGCCTCAGCCAGGGCATTTCTTGCACCCATTCCGATGCCGCCGCAGATAAGTACATTCACTCTCAGTGCTCTTAAAAGTCCTGCAAGTGCTCCGTGGCCTGTGCCCATTGTGTTTATGAGTGTGGATTTTTCGATTTTTCCGTCGTTCACTTCATAAATCATAAATTCCTTTGTGTGTCCGAAATGCTGAAAAACAGCTGAGTTTTCGTGGGGTACTGCAATTATCATATTGTGCCTCCGAGGTATATTTTTTCTCCCGTGCTTATATATTTTAAGCCGGGTATATATTTTTTCATGAATTCAGCCTGTTCACTTCCCGTGCAATGGCAGGTAAAAAAGGCTATGCCGGTTGAGTTCAGTGCTTCTGCATTTTTCTTCAGTGTACCGTCTAGGGGATATTTTGAAAAATGAAAGCCTCCGATAAAAACATCGGGCTTCAGAAGCTCTGCGATATTAATTGCTCCCTTGTGCGAGCATCCTGAAAAAGCTATGCGCTTTTTGTCCTCCGTGATTTCAAGATACTGCTCGTGTAAAAACGGATCGGGTAAAAAATCATTGCCGTTTTTTACCGTGAGACCGCCGCTTATGATCTTATCGGGAGAAATATCTTTATTCAGGGTGGAAAGTGACATTCTGTCATTTATTGTATAATTATCATCCGTGAGTATAATGCGGCTGCTGTTTTTTATATCGGGACCAAGACCTATATATTTTTCCGTGCCGTTATAGTATTCACCGAAGGCATTGCGGTTTATATATACCGGTGCGGTTCTGTTTATATCCAGAAAGGCTTTAAGTCCGCCGCCGTGGTCATAATGTCCGTGGGAGAGCACGGCAATATCTGTTTTTTTCAGATCTATTCCCAGTTTTTCCGCATTTTCGATAAAAAGTGTACTCTGACCCATATCGAACAGAATTTTCATATCCTTTGTTTCTATGAATAAAGACAGTCCGTGCTCACAGGAAAAGCTTTCGTTTACGGCTGTGTTTTCCGCTAATACGGTAATTACCATTTTATCATCCCTTTGGTTTATATTAAGCTTAACGCCCACTCAGAGATCAGAGACAGGGCAAGATATATTATTCCCGACAGCATTATTACGGGAATGGGGGAGAGCTTCGTTTTTCTGAGAACAATGAAGCTTGAAATAAAAATTATTATATTTATGATATCAGCTGTTTCTTTTCCGGGAATGCCCCCTGTGAAAACGGCATACTGTGCGAGGGTAAGTCCTGCGCTGAGAATAAGACCTATCACGGCAGGGCGTGTGCTGTTAAGGACGCTCTGAACAGAAGAAGCGCCTTTGAATTTATAATAAATAAAAGCAAGAAGCGATGAAATTGCCACCGACGGCAGAATACATCCTGCCATTGCCGAGAGCGCTCCCGTAAAGCCTGCGATTCTGATTCCCACAAAGGTTGCGGCATTAAGGGCTATGGGGCCCGGTGTCATTTCCGCAATTGATGTGAGGTCGGAAAACTCCGCCATAGTGAGCCAGGCATAGTTTTCCACTATTGTATCGCGTATAAGTGCTACCGCTGTGTAGCCTCCGCCCACGGAAAATAATCCTATCTGAAGAAATGCGAGAAAAAGCTTTAAGTATATCATTTTTTTCCCGCCTTTCTCTTCCTGAGCAGTAATGTGATAATTCCGAGCACCGCAGAAGCGAGAATTATTATGATAACATTTATCCCGAAGAAGAAAACAAGGATAAAGGAGATAAAAATCAGGCAGATTTCATAGATTTTTTTATTTCTGAAAAAATCCGAGCTGAGAGAGAATACCACATCCATGATAACAGCGGCAATGCCTGCCTGCATGCCTTTCAGTACAAGGGAAACATATTTGTTATCCGCAAATGCATTATAGAAAACCGAAATTACAGATATGATTACAAGGGGCGGTATAATAGTGCCCGTAACGGCAGCAATGATTCCCGGTATCCCGCCGAGCTTCTTCCCTACAATAACGGCGGCATTTACTGCAATAGCTCCGGGAGATGACTGAGCGATGGACGTGATGTCAAGCATTTCCTTTTCATCTATCCATTTGTATTCATCTACGAATTTTTTCTTCATCAATGTTACAATAACAAAGCCTCCCCCGAAGGTGAAGCTGCTTATATAAAGCATGGAAAAGAAAAGCTTCAGTATTCTGTTTTTTGCTTTTTTATCTGTTTTTTCCATATTTTCTCCGTTGATTATTAATGATATAATTATTGCACCGAGTAAAAAGGATGTCAATATTTATTATAATAATTAATACGGTTTTGCAGTTTACTTGTAAATAATATGTTGAAAAAAGTAATAATTATGTGTTAATATTTTGTAGGATATTTTTTTGAAGGAGAGTATGTATGAGAGAAAGAATCAAGGAATGGATAAGTATCCAGATCGTCAAAAATCCCGGACGGATGGTGCTGTTTGCAATACTTTTATTTAATATAGTTTTCTTTCTTATATCAGCTATGATAATCAGCGCTTTGAGTCTTGACGGTACGGAAAAAATGAGCTTTATTGAGGCAGCCTTCTGTACTATCACGATGATACTTGATGCAGGCTGTATTCAGTTTGTTGTGGCTGATATAGGAAAAGCAGGTGTTGCAATCACACTTGCCTGTCTTGTGATTATATTTATAGGTATGATTTCTTTCACAGGCTCCGTTATCGGTTATGTTACAAATTATATTTCCCATTTTATCGAAAATGCAAATTCAGGCAAAAGAAAGCTACATCTTTCCGAGCATTTTGTTGTTCTGAACTGGAATACAAGAGCCTCGGAGATTGTGAATGACATGCTTTACTGCGAAAAAAAACAGACAGTTGTCATACTGGTTTCAGGCAGAAAAGAAGAAATTGAAAAAGAAATATATGAACGTATTGAAGATACTATTGCCCGTGAAAAGAAAGCAATTGAAGAAAAATATAAGCATCTTCCCTTCCTCAGCCGTCATATAGCAATTTATAAAAACAGATTCAGAGGTCATCTTACTGTTATTGTAAGAGAAGGTGATGTGTTCTCATCGAAGCAGCTGAGTGACATTTCCCTTGAAAGAGCACGTTCAATAGTTATCCTCGGTAATGATATCAATAATACTATCTGTAAGTTTGAACACAGAGAAAGAATTGAAGAGCTGGGAAAGGGCAATTCTCTTACAATAAAAACTCTTATGCAGGTTGCTGATATCACTGCAGCCGAAAGCTCCTTTGACAATCAGAGGATAATTGTGGAGATCACCGATGAATGGACGGGTGAGCTCGTAGAAAAAATCATAAAGGCAAAGCAGGTAGATAAAAAGTGCAACATCATCCCCGTAAAGGTAAATGATGTTTTAGGACAGATACTTTCACAGTTCTGTCTTATGCCTGAGCTCAATTATGTATACAGCGAGCTTTTCTCAAACAAGGGCTCTGAATTCTATTCCGAAGAGTCCGAGCCGTTGAATGAGGTAGATTTTATAAAGGACTATTTCAGCCGGCATAATCACGCTCTTCCCGTTACGGTAAGCTGCGGCAACAGAAAAATGAAGCTTGCCGACGGCGGAGAAACGCTTAAAACCTATGCATACTATGTTGCCCAAAGCGACAAGGATATAAAAAAGGAATCGCAGATCGAAGCACTCAATTATTCCGTAAATCTTCATAAGGATTATTGGATAGAAAAAAAGAATGTTATTATTCTCGGACACAACAGCAAATGCAGAAATATTATGGAGGGCTTTGAAGCCTTCAGCAAGGAATGGCGTAATAACGGCGAGATTGTAAATCTTGTTGTGGTTGATGATAAAGCACATCTTGAAAAGATGGGTTATTATAAGAATTATCCCTTTGTTAATGAAACCGTTGTGGCAAATATCTACGACAAGGATATTATAACAGAAACAATCGACAGAGTTGTATCTGAAAACGTGGGAGATACCAGTGTGCTTATTCTTTCCGATGATGAGGCACTTAATGAAAACATTGATGCGGGTGCTCTTGCAAACCTTGTGTATGTTCGTGAGATAATTGACCGCAAGGTAAAGGAAAATCCGGATTTTGATATTGAAAGCATAGACGTTATTGTTGAAATTATTGATCCCAAGCATCACGATATTGTAAACAGCTACAGTGTCAACAATGTTGTTATCAGTAACAGATACATAAGTAAGATGATAACACAGATAAGTGAGGTTGAAGCTCTGTTTGATTTCTATAACGACATACTTACATATGATTCGGACGAAGACAGAGAAAACGGAAAATACGAAAGCAAGGAAATCTATATTAAAAAGGTTAACCGCTATTTCGATTCAATTCCCGAAAAAACCACTGCTGATAAGCTTGTGCGTGCAGTATTTGAAGCATCCGTTGACCCGTCAGTATCCTTTGACGTCAATCCCACGATTGTATTGGGCTATGTAAAGCCCGGCGGTAATGTGGACATATTCGGAGGCGACCTTTCCGAAATTCCCGTTGAGCTTGAAGAAGGCGACAAGCTGGTTATGTTCTCTGCACATTAAAATAAACCTGAGATGTTTTTTAATGAAAAAAACCGTCTCACAGCCGGGACGGTTTTTTTGTATCAGTCTATTGTGATTTTTACTTTCTCTTTTTTATCGGTTCTCTTTTCTTTTTTTGAAAGAACGGCATAGAGAATTATGCTGCAGATTATTGCTCCCAATACGGCAAAAAACATATCTGCATTTGTGTCATAAACGGGATTTTGTGCGGGAAAGTTTTTGCCGTTGCCGAAGACCTTTATGAAAATATCATTTTCACCGGGACCTCCCAGATAATCCTGGTTGGTTGAGTCTGTGATGAACCAGTCGGCAAAAAACTCCATAAGCTCCCACAGTACAATGAATATGAAAGAAAAGCCTGTGCCGCAGAAGGTTTTGATTCCCGGAGTTGTGTTTTCACTGCCTTTGAATGCTTTTAATAATTCTGCACCTATGAAGACAACCACACCGCCTGCAATTACGTGCATAAATTTATCGTATTCGGGAACCTCGCCTAAAAATTTCAGTCCGTGGCCGAGAAACGAGCCCAACAGAACAAAAATATCCACATAGCTTTGTGTCCGGAAGGTTATTTTTGAAGTAAAAAGCTTTTCGGGAGATACAAATCTCAGCAGAGGAATTGCAAAGGTTGCAAGAAGATTTATTAAAATCAGATTTCTCTGGTACGGTGCTTCACCCTTTATCACGAAAACAATTGCCGTGGCTATCATACAGACTCTTAAAAGCCACCAGGCTATGTATTCTGCAATATGCAGCTCATTTTTCATTTGCGATATTTCAGATAAAATACGATTTTTCATTTGTGACATTGTCCCTCTTCCGTAAAATGTATTTTCTCTTAATCAATTCGGAATTATACACCTCTATTCATAAAAAGTGAATAATTATTTCTTTTTTGTAATATTTACTTAAATATTGTAATCAGTTCTTAATATTACTTTGCATAATTAACTCTAATTTTTCAAAGGAGATGATAAATAGTGATAAAAACTGCAAAGGATGCAGGCGCGGATAATTTTACCCCATCCGTACCTCAGTATTTTTCCTGGATAAACAACACCAATGAGGGCTCCACGGAGGAGCATACCCTTATAAACCTTGATTTCTTTAAGTATCTTAAGGATACCTACGGTATGGAAATAAAAATCTATGCCTGGGATGCGGGTAATTTTGACGGAGCCAGTGAAGGCTACGGAAATGTAAACGGAGAAAAATTCAGAGCTCAGTATCCCGAAGAATATAATAATGTTGTAAAAAAGGCTGCCGAGTCAGGTATCAGAATGGGTCTGTGGGGCAGTCCCGACGGCTTCGGAGATGATGAAGAAACAGAAAAAGAGCGTTTTGAGTTTTTTGTTCATCTGTGCCGCGACCACAATTTTCAATTATTCAAGCTCGACGGTGTCTGCGGTCATTTAAGACCCGAAAAGGCAGGGCTCTTTGCCGAGATGCTCCGCGAGTGCAGAAGATATTCTCCCGATCTTATTGTGCTCAATCACCGCCTGAATCTTTTTGAAGCGGAAAAGCATATCACTACATATTTATGGAACGGAAACGAAACTTATGTGGATGTTCTGTCGGCCAACAGCAAAACCTGTATGCATCACAGAGGCTTTATGTTTGAAAGAGGCCATACCGACGGACTTGAAAGACTTGCCGAGGACCACGGTGTGTGCATTTCCTCCTGCATAGATTATTTCGAGGATGAGCTTATTTATCAGGCTTTTAACCGTTCGCTTATTCTTGCACCCGAAACCTACGGCAATCCCTGGCTTATGAGAGATGATAAGCTTCCTAAATTTGCCCGTGTTTATAATCTTCATAAGAGAAATGCACATTTGCTTGTTGACGGAATGCTTTTAGGTGAAGCTTACGGAAAAAATGCCTGTTCAAGAGGCTCTCATGAAAAAAGATTTATTTCAACAGGTAACAATTCATGGGAAGAAAAAACCGTAAAAATCAATATCGGTAAGGAAATCGGAATTTTTACCGATAAAAAAGTTGAGGTCAATATCCATCATCCCTATGAAAAGCACCTGGGAAGCTTTTCTTCGGGGGACAGCATAGAAATCACACTTATGCCCTTCAGAGCGACACTTATTGAGATTGCTGTCATTTCAGAAGCAGAGCCGATGCTTACAGGCTGCGAATATGAAATAATCAGGGAAGAAGCAGACGGTACACCCGCTGAGGTCAGAATCCTTAATTGCGGCAATAATGATATTTTTCTTCATAAAAACGGAGCAGATACCTTCTTTATGAAGGGTGAAAAAACCGACATAAAAGAAAAAGCACCCTTGAAGCTGGGCGCTCTTGAAGACAGGGCTTTCACTCCCCCGGAAGGAGAATTTCTGTATGAAAGTGCAATGTATGCCATAACCAACGATTGTCTTGAAAAAAGAAGTCTTATCCGCTCGGGTGACACAAAAATACCTGAGGTGAAAAAAGCAAGGGATGCATTTTTCAATCAGAAGCTTTATAAGCTGAGAGGTCTTGAAGCGGAAAATATGTTTGACGGAAAAGAGGATACTTTTTTTGATTCCCAGTCAAAAACATACTGCGACAATAATCTGAGAATTAACGGCGGCTGTCTCAGAGTTGATTTCGGAAAAGAGCTTGATTGCGACAGCGCGGAAATCGAATTTTTCTCCGCAGATATGCCCACAAGAGAGGTCGAAATCCAGACTGTTCCCCTGAATGCAGAGTATTCTGCCGATCTCAGAAGCTGGAAGCTTTCAGAAGGTGTACAGCTCAGAGAAAAGGAAGCTTATACTTCAGAGGTAATCCGCTTTACAGTTCACACTACCTATGAGCTTCAGGGAAAAAAGATGATTTCTTCATATAGAATAAATGATAAGATAAGATATCTGAGAATAGCCTCTCCCGTTGACCGTATCTATGCAGTAAGGCTTATTAAAGACGGCAGGGAAATAAGTATATGTCCCGCTTCGGCAAATAATATGCAGTCTCACTACCGCTACAAGAAGACAAAGGCGGTGAAGTCCGGAGAATTTATCCTGCACGATTATTCCCGTCTTCCCCGTATATGCGTAGCAGTAAACGGTGTTCACGGCACAGAGGGTGTTTATGTTACAGCCGAAATTGACGGTGAATTTACGGGCTTCCCCGAAAGAGCACCGGAATATAAGGCAAACCAGTGGGAGCACCGTGTTCTGGATTCGGATAAGAACAATACCTTCTATATGACACTGCCCGAAAATCTCAGCGGCAAAAAAATAAAGCTGCACGCTGTTTTTTCTGATGAAAGAAAAGCACGTACTTGTCAGTGTGATGTATACCTTATTGCAGAGCATTGATAAAAAAATACCAATATTAAATTGACAAGCTATGTATAAATATGTATAATTATAGCATAATTTCAGGATGATTTTTTTGAAATTTATGTTTTTTGACGAAAAACAAATTAATAAGGGGGGATAAAAATGTCGGAAAGAGTTATGGAGCTTTGCTGTCATAACTGCGGCGCACCTGTAGGCGTAGGAACTGAGGATTGTATGTATTGCGGAAGTCCCGTATCAATTTCAACCTTCAACAGCGTAAAAAATATGGCTTTCCCTACTGTTAACAAGTATATCCGCAATTATGAAAATGATCTGAGCGGCAATCCCGATGATATGGGGGCAAATAAGGCAATTGCCTATTGCTATCTTAAGTTGGGAATGCACGACAAGGCTCTTCAGTATTTTGAAAAAGCCGTTACCGACAATTTTGACGATTCAGAGGTATACTTCTATGCGGCAGTATGCTTACTCAAGGGGAAAAAGGCTTATCAGTCGCTTCGTCCTCAGATAAATAAGATAGAGGAATATCTTAATGCCGCAACCATGATTGAACCCAAAGGAATATATTATTATTTCTGGGCGTACATAAAGTACGATTATTACAAGCGTAAATTCTTAAACACCACACCCGATTATGCTGCAATGCTTAAAACCGCAGCAGCTGCCGGAGTGTCTGTTTATGATAAAGCACAGCTTTTCGAAATCTTAGGTGTTGAAAAGCCGTCAGTAATGTAAAGAAGAGGAGATTATAAAAATGGCAAATGAATTAATGGAAATAGCAGCAAGAAAGGCTGCCTTCAAGACAATGAAATTGGGCAAAACAAAGGAGCAGAAAAAGGTTATCGACTTTTTCGCTGAGTTCTACGGTGCTTCAACAGGCGGATGCCTCAAAAAGCTCGGAAAAATGAAGCTTGAAGAATACGAAAAGATGGTTATTGACAGATGTAATTCTCTTAATATCAAGCAGCGCGCACTCGACAGAATCGGTCTTGACGAAGCAGATATTTCAGAAATCAACCCTATCGCACTTCATTCTTATGTTTATCCCGCAGGTACTAACTCAGATATTCTCCTGAAAATTGTTAAGGATGTTGCTGTTACATCTCATTATGAAGTAACATGGCTTTTCTTCAGTGCCTCACAGATTTATGCATACAGCATCAGATTCAGCATGATAAGCGACGATATTACAGAAAAGTGCTATGAATTCTTCTACAAGGATATCACCTGCTTCCAGACAACCAACCGTCTTGTTGAAAACATCAGATTTGACCTCAAGGGCTGTCTCAAGGGTAAGAAGGGCTGTCTCAATGCTACAATTAAGGATAACTATCTTGTTGATGCATTCAAGATTATCGTTCCCGGTATGGAATATACAGTCTCAATGAGAAATTCAGGCAACCAGTTCCAGAGTGTACAGGCTGCAAAGGCAATGCTCAGAGAAAAGAAATACACAGAATAATTCTGATTGACAGGGCAGCGTCTTCGAGCGTTGCCCTTTTGTGATAAAAAATGAATGATTATGAATATGATGTCAGGGGTGCACCTGTTGTAAGCACCAACCGTGCCCCCGAGGTTTATAACCCCCTTATCCGTCCCGAAATAAGCTTTGTAAAGCCGGTTGTTTCCATTGTTTTATTCATCCTTATGAATGTGCTTCTCTCTTTTGCGGCATATTTTTGCAGAGATTTTTTCCGAAGCACGGCTTTGTATATAATCTGCACTGCAGCTGTATTTTTGTTTTCAGACGGCATTTTCTTTTTGCTTACCGCGAAAAAAGCCTGTATATGGGCGGTGCATGTTTATCAGCATTATGCCCCCGATGAAGTCAGGCTGAAATGTGTGTTTGAACCGAGCTGCTCGGAATATATGATAAAAGCAATTGAAAAATACGGTCTTTTCAGGGGTGTTTACAGAGGAATAAAAAGGCTTCTCAGATGTCATCCTCCCAACGGCGGAAAGGATGAGCCCTGATAACAGCACAGAAAGGAATACGTATGGCTATATTTAAAAAGAATCCCAATGAGGTTGCATTTACAGGCGGTAAAAAGCATTTTACCGATGTAATAAAAAATACCGGTGCGGGAAATCTTCTTATCTGGCGTCAGCCTGAAGAGGATTTCAACACAAACTCCACATTGATCGTAATGCCCGGCGAAGAGGCAATTTTTGTAAACGGCGGTCAGATAGAGCAGGTTTTCTCCAACGGCACATATAAGCTGTCCACAAACAATTATCCCTTTATAAGCAGACTGAGAAATTCCATCTCAGGCGGTATTTCTACCTTCAACTGTGTGGTTTATTTTATAAGAACAGCGTCTTCTATGGAGATTTACTGGGGTACAGACTCTCCCATACAGGTAAGAGACCCTGTTTTCAGTATTGTCTGCGATGTAAGAGCGAGAGGCTCATACAAGGTAAATATAAGTGATTCTGCAAAGTTCCTTACAAAGCTTATCGGCAACAAGGTGGATTTCAAAACTCAGAAGGGTCTTACGGATTTCTTCAGAGCTGAGTTTATGATGCACATAAAGTCAAAGCTTGCCGAGGCTATCAAGACAGGCGGAGAAGAGCTTATCGGCATCAATTCCCGTCAGGCAGAAATTGCAGCAGCCTTATCAGGCACCATCAATACAATTTTTGATGAATACGGAATCAGCCTTCAGGCATTTTCAATTGAATCAATAGATGTTGTGGATAATGAAAACCGCCGTAAGCTTGAGGATGCCATTTCCTCCAAGGGTGTATTCGGTATTCTCGGTGATAACTGGGATAAGCAGAAGCAGTATGAGCTTATGAAGGATGTTGCAAAGAATTCCTCCTCAGGCGGTCTTGCCGGTATGGGCGCAGGACTCGGAATGGGCTTCGGTGTCGGCGGTGCCTTCGGAAATATGTTTTCAAATGCTTTTAATAATAACGGTAATGCAGGCGGCTTTGCAAACGGTCAGAGAGAGGCAAATCCTCTTGACAATGCAAATGTTGTTTCCGCCCCCGCACAGCCTGCTGCCCCCGCACAGCCTGTTCAACCCGCACAGCCTGCTCAGCCTGCTCAACCCGCACAGCCTGCTCAGCCCGCACAGGATGATCCCATGAAGGCAATGGGCACTCTTAAAACCATGCTTGACAACGGATTTATCACACGTGAGCAGTATGATGCAAAGGTTCAGGAAATTTTAAGCAGAATGTAAGGGAGAACAGATATGAAAATTAATATTAACCGTCTTCTTCTTACCATTCTTTTCCCCGTAGTTTTTATTTTTCTGTTTTTCCTTTTTGCAGGAACAGTTCACGGAGCAACCTGTTGGATAGGTTTTGCCTTTGCAATTTTTTCATTCCTTGTTTTTATGGCAACACCTATGTTTGTTTCAAAATCAAAAAGCTCCCATATATTCGGCTTTACCGCAGCTACGATGACAGGCCTTTATTTCGGCATCACCTTTATTTTTAGTGTGGTGTTTATGATATGGGACTTTGAGCAGTGGGCATTTGCCGTAGGTGCAGAAATAATTCTTCTTGTTGCTTTTCTTCTTCTCTTTCTTCCCGTTCTCTCTGCCGATGAAAAGACAGCAGCAGATGAAAACATAAAGCAGGAGCAGATATATTCCGTAAAGGCTTTTGCTACAAAGGCAAAGCTTATAGCACAGAAAACAACAGATCTTCAGATAAGAAAGATGGTCGGCAGTGTTTATGATGAGCTGAATTCCATGCCCTCAAACACGAACTCCTCCACCTGTTCGGTAGACAGCTCAATTTCTCAGTCCCTGAATGACCTGGAAAGGGCTGTTGATTGCGCAGATTCTGCAGAAATAAAGCAGATATCCGATAAGCTTATTTTCCTCATAAGAGAAAGAAAAGAGCTTTCAAAATATTAATTATAATTTAAGGCGGAAGAGGTTTTGCTCTTCCGCCCGATTTTTATTCTATTCTCATTGAAATATCAAAAGCCTTTATGGAATGGGTGAGTGCTCCCATAGAGATTATGTCTATTCCCGAAAGGGCTTTTTCTTTTATGTTTTCTGCCGTGATGTTGCCTGATGCCTCGGTGAGCGCTCTGCCGTCTATGTATTCAACGGCTTCCTTCATCTGAGAGGCTGTCATATTATCCAGCATAATGATATCTGCACCGGCTGACACGGCTTCTTTTACCTCGTCCATATTTCTTGTTTCAACTTCAATTTTTACGGTATGGCCGATTTTTTCTCTCAGCTTCATCACTGTTGCGGTAATTCCTCCGCCTGCATCTATATGGTTATCCTTGAGCATAGCGCAGTCTGAAAGATTGAAGCGGTGGTTTTTTCCTCCGCCGCAGGTTACTGCATATTTCTGCAGAGGCCTGAGACCGGGAAGAGTTTTTCTCGTGTCGGCAATGCTTACCTTTGTATCCTTTACCAGCTCAACACATTCATTTGTTGCCGTGGCAATGCCCGACATATGCTGCAAGAGATTAAGAGCAGTTCTTTCACCCTGCAAAAGCATAGATGCCTTGCCTTCCATTTCGGCAATAACATCTCCGGCGTCTGTTTTATCACCGTCTTTTTTATAAAGAGTGAATTTCACATCGGGATCAAGCATTGTAAATACCCGCATTGCGACCTCAATGCCGCAAAGCACACCCCGTGCCTTTGAAACAAATTTTGCCGTGGTGATTTTATCCCCGGGAATAACATAAGCCGTGGCAGTGTCAAGATAGTTTATATCCTCACTGAGAGCAGCTTTTATAATATCGTCAATATAAAACTGCGGAAGTAACATATTTTCTCTCCTTAGTAAATCTGATTTATGTGTTCTCTTCTGCTTCTGTCAGAATTATATAAGCACAGGTGGCAAGTGACAGGGCTTCGAGGTATTTTGTGTTATGTGCGTATTTTGCACCCTTGAGCCTTTTTAAGATATTGTCAATCTGTCTCAGACCGAATCTTATTGCACCTGCATCGGGCATAACAAAATATGCTCTTTGCATAATGCTTCTGATTTCTGAAACTATACCCTCGGGAAGAGGAGCACCCGAATAGTCGAAGCTCACGGGCAGTTCGCTTACGGATGCAAAACCGTTGAGCATACATCTTTTGATATCCTCTGCTGCTCTTCTTGAAAATACAAGTGCTTCAAGCAGAGAATTACTTGCAAGTCTGTTTTTGCCGTGTACTCCCGTGTTTGCACATTCACCGCAGGCATAAAGACGGGGTACTGTGGTTTTTGAATCAATATCGACCTCAATTCCCCCCATAAGATAATGCTGACAGGGAAAAACGGGAATAAGATCCTTGGTGATATCCACCCCATACTGACTGCAGCCGTCGGAAATGGCAGGGAAGCGTTCTCTCAGAAAGTCTGCATCCTCGTGGGTTATATCAAGGTAAAAATTGTTGCTTCCCGTTCTTCTGCTTTCAAGTATTATGGACTTTGAAACAACATCCCGGGGGGCAAGCTCAAGTCTTTCGTCATAGCGGTCCATAAATCTTTCTTTGTTGCAGTTGAGAAGATATGCACCTTCTCCTCTTACAGACTCGCTTATAAGAAACTGCTCTCCGTTTTCGGAGTTGAATGCAGTGGGATGAAACTGTATATAACTGAGATTTTTTATTTTTGCTCCCAGCTCATAAGCAATTCTTATACCGTCACCCGTAGCGGATTTCGGATTTGTGGTGTATTTATAAACACGTCCCACACCGCCTGTGCACAGCATACAGTAGCTGCAGAAAACACTGTGGTAGCTGCCGTCGGAAAGAAGATCTGCCCTGAAGCCGCTTCTCACTCTTGTGAGCTTTACAAGAACGGTGTTTTCTTTATAGATAATATTTTCTTTTTGTTCAACCTGAGAAAGAAGTCCTCTTACAAGCTCTGCACCCGTGCAGTCCTTATAGTGGACTATTCTTCTTCTGCAGTGGCCGCCTTCAAGGGTCATGTCAAGAAGACCGTCTTTGTCGCGGTCAAAACGCACGCCCATATCCATAACTTTTCTTACGTCATCGGGTCCCTCGTGCACCAGCACATCCACACTCTCGGGATCGTTTTCGTGTCTGCCTGCAATAAAGGTATCCTTAATATGAAGATCGTAGCTGTCCTCCTCAGGATTGAGGACTGCAGCCACGCCGCCCTGGGCAAGATTTGAGTTTGATGTGGTTTTTGAATATTTTGAAAGTATCATTACTTTTGTGTCGGAGTCAAACTGAAGCGCACCATACATACCTGCCACGCCGGAGCCTACCACCAGCACATCAACTACACTGCTGTTTATATTCATGGAAATTCTGCACCTCCCGGGACTCAGCCGAGTCTCAGCATTTCATCAATACTGTGTTTTGCTTTCTTACAAAGCTCTATATCAAGCTCTATAAGCTCTCCTCCTTCTCCCTTAAGGGCGCTCAGCACCGCTTCGGGAGTGACAAGCTTCATATCCTTGCAGACCAGCTTTTCGGGACACAGGTAATAGAAGGTTTTATCCGGATTGTGGGGAATCAGATAATCTGCTACGCCTCTTTCTGTTCCGATTATAACAGGCTTGTCGCTTTTCAGGGCATAGTCTGTTATTTCTGCCGTTGAGCCTGCCATATCTGCATGCTTTACCACATTTTTATCGCATTCGGGATGTACTGCAAGAAGTGCTTCCGGATGCTCTTTTTTGACATTAAGTATATCATCCTCGGTAATAAGTGAGTGCACGGGACAGAAGCCGTCCCACAGCACAATATTCTTATCCGGGAATTTTTCTTTTACAAATGAGCCGAGATTTTTATCGGGAATAAAAAGTATTTCGGGGGCATCAAGCTGTGACACGATTTTAAGTGCACTTGATGATGTCACGCAAACGTCACATTCGGCTTTCAGTGCCGCAGTGGTATTTATATATGCAACAACCGCAGCGTCGGGATTTAGCTTTTTATATTCTCTGACTCTTTCAGGACTTATCATTTCAGCCATAGGACAGGTAGCCTCGGGAACGGGAAGAATAACCTCTGTTTCCGGAGAAAGAATCTTTATGCTCTCAGCCATAAATCTTACTCCGCACATCAGTACTCTTTTTGCACCCGAATTCACAGCCTTCTTTGCAAGGGCAAAGGAATCGCCCGTGATATCGGCAATGTCAATTATATCGGGATTCTGATAGGTGTGGGCAAGAATAAGAGTATTCGTTTCTTTTTTCAGTTTTATTATTTCTTCATAAACGGAATTGTTCAAGGTAACATCTCCTTAATCAGTGTCGGCTGAAAGCCTTATTACAAGGGTAAAAACACCGTCTTCGCACTTAATAAGCATCTCACCGCCGTATTTTTTTGCGGTGCTTTCAATACTCTTGAGCCCGAAGCCGTGGCTTGAGGTATCTTTTTTTGAGGTAAGATATGAATTGTCCGAAAGCTTCACGGGTGCTTGCTCGGTGGGATTTGTAACGGATAGCACCGTGTGATTTTTGTCCCCGTGTATTTTAAGCTTTATATATCGGTTTTCGGGGTCCTTGATTTTTCTGTTGGCTTCAATGGCATTATCAAGAGCATTGCTGAGAATGATACAAAGATCCAGTGCCTTTATGCCGTTGTCGGTCATATTTGTAACATCGTAATTTGTAGTGATACTGTCGCCCTGTGCCTCATAGAGCTTTTCATTGAGTATTGCATCCACTGCGGAAATACCGCTGATTCTCACATAGGACGATTCATCTATTATGCTGCCCATCTCCTTGAGGTATTTTTTTATCTCCTCAAGATTTCCGTTTTCGGCAAGAATATTCATTGTGAGCAGATGGTTTTTTATATCATGGCGGAAATTTCTTGTGCGGTTATAGGCATTCTCAAGATTTTTAATTGAAGCCTCCTGAAGGCTCAGCTGTGAGGTGAGAATATCATTTTCTCTTTTTATCATCATCTGTCTTTGATAGAACCAGAACAGAACAAAAATAACCGCATTGATGAGTATTATTCCTATACAGGAAAGATAAATATAGGTTGTTATCTGAGAATTGGGGTCGTAGGTTTCTATTATATACTGAAAAACAGAAAAAGTGAGAAGGGTTACGGCAGGAACTATAAGAAGGCAAAGCCAAAGCCTGAACACATTCATTCCCTTATCAGTGCGCTTGGGAAGAATACTGAGAAGCACCGCAAGGGGAATCATTATGATATTTGTAAGGCTTATGCCCAGCAGGTCGGAAAAAGGCGTTTTTTCGGAAATAATATTGAAGTGGTCGGTTATGAACGAAAAAACAATTCCCGAAAGCAGCACCGAAATTCCCACAAGAGCCGAAAAAGCTGCAATGCCCGTAAGCTTATCGCGGAGCTTTCCCGTATACATCGTTATAAGCATCAGGGCGAGTATGACGCACTCTGCAATATATTTGAAATTGCCTATTCCCGCATATTCCTGCAGGAGAATTATAGTTGCCGCAAGCAGGAAAAATGCAAGATAGTCATACCGTCTGAAGCGGTTTTTCGGTTTGAAATAATTATTTATAAGAAGGTATGCAAGCATAATTTCAAACACCGACGAAAATATTCTTGCGGTGTTGAGTATTATTTCCTGATAATTGTTTGTGATTATATCTATCATAGTGCTATCTCATTGCCCACAGAAAGGCTTCATTTGTTTCCTTTGCCCGTCTTTTGCTTATGGGCAGAGTTTCTCCGTTCTGAAGTGTGAGGTCGCTGATTCTTACAGAGGTGATTTTTTTTGCATTGACAAGAAAAGACTGATGACAGCGGACAAAGTCTTTTTTCTTCAGCTGGTTTTCAATAGTATCCAGCTTTTCATAGAAGGAATATTCCTCACCGTGGCATTTTACGGTAATAATACGCTTGTCGCTTTCAAAATAAAGAATATCCCGCAGCGGTATGCTCACAGTTTCTGCCGATTTCTGAAAGGTGAAACGCTCTTCATCGGATTTTGTAAGCTCTGTAAGACATTCTCTGAACACACCCGTGAAGCCGTGAAGAAGCTCGGGCTTTAAGATGTATCTGAATGCTCTTACTTCATAACCCGTGAATACATATTCCGCAGAAGCAGTTACAAAAACTATCATAACCTTGCTGTCAACGCTTCGTATCATTTTTGCGGCAGTCATTCCGTCGCATTTTTTCATTGTGATATCAAGAAGAATAAGATCAAAATTTGCTTTTTCTTCCTTGTACAAATCAACGAGAGGCTGACCGTCATCAAAAACCGTGACACTTCCTTCAAGGTCGGCTTTTGCAAGACAGTCTATAACCGATTTTTTAAGGAAATCGCATATATACTTTTCGTCATCGCAAATGGCTATATTAAGCATCTGTTTCTTCCTGTTCTGCTGCACCGCTTTCTTTTTTTCGGAAAATAACAAGCTTTGAGGCAACATAATTGAATATAACGACAAATACTGCAACTGCACCCTTTGCTATAAGATCGTGCATGTTCAGTATATTTATAAGCAGGGCAAAAATAAGCTCTTCAAAAATAACAAAGGATATGATTCTAGCCCCGATAAAGGAGATGAATTCCTTGATGAAAACAGAGCCCTTCCAGGAGGAGCTTTCAAAAACAAAAAGCTTGTTTGTGATAAATGAAAACAGCACCGAAGCTATCCAGGCAACTGCATTCATAAGAAGGATAAGCTGGAAATCAAAGGAGCCTACGGTGAAAAGAATTTTTTCCTTATAGTTTTCACCTGCAAAAAGTCCCATTATCATATAAACCGCAAAATTCACAACCGTGGTAAGAACCCCGAAGACGAGATATGAAACTATTTCGTACTGCAGCAGCTTTTCTACACCGGGGATTTTAAGGAATATTCTGAAAAAGGGAATTGAAAATATTTTATTGTATATGCTTTCGTATATTTTTTTAAGCTTCATTTTTTTCTTCTTTCAACCGAAGAGGAGCAGCCGGAGTAAAGAAGCCGGCACGGATAAACTGATATGTGCCTGTATTACGGCAGAGACGGAATTTTTCCGTTCTGCAGGAAATGCTGATTTACTCAGAACTGCTCTCACGGATAATTGTTTTTATTTTTTCGCAGCCTTTTCTGCAGCTCTTGCAGCCTTATCGGCAGCCTTCTGCTCTTTTTCTTTTTCTATAGCAGCCTTTTCTTCAGCAGCCTTTATTTCAAG
The DNA here is from genome assembly GCA_045536195.1 of Acutalibacteraceae bacterium. GTDB lineage: Bacteria > Bacillota > Clostridia > Oscillospirales > Acutalibacteraceae > RUG806. The sequence continues at coordinate 13,278 of JAZSNB010000099.1, read as the reverse complement.
ACGCATTTTAGCATCATCATAAAGTGAAGATATTTCTTCAAGGTGAGTATAATTTTCCTGCTGATTGATAAGTCTTCTTGCATCAAGGTAAGGCTTCGCAGCGCGGTTCAGATAAGACTGACGGTTTGTTTCTTTTTTGATTGCCTTTTTTACAGCCTTCTTTTCGGAGGTGAGTTTTTTTATTTCAGTGTTGATAGAGGATGCTTCCTGAGACTTCTTTGATTTCTTTGCATCTCTTAAGCTTAAGTAAAGAGCCTTTAATTTTTCATCAAGTGCATCTTCCTTGTCGAAAAGCTTTTCAAGTGCTGCATAATCGGGTGCGGAAAGTGAAGTTTCATTGCTGAAATATTTTTTCGCAGCCTTGCTTGCCGAAATCATTTTTCTTGCATTTTCAACTGCAATCTTGCGAAGCTCTTTTTCCTCATGAGTAGATTTCGGCATGGAACGGGCATTGATGAGTGCTGATTTAAGCTCGTCGTTACCTATGGTAAGAGTACCTGAAATTCCTTTAGCATAAATGCTTTTAGCCTGTTCAAGCTCAAACTGACCCAGGGGCAAAGAGAATCTGTCAAGCTCATCGCATACGAATTTGGCAATTTCAACCTCTGCAGCATATGCTTTTGCATCGCTAAAGGCTTTCTTTCTTTCCTTTTTATCGGTAATTGAAGCAAAATCCTTTTTTGAAGGAGCCGGAACTGTTACATTTTCAAGCTCTCTTGACTGTTTTATAATATCAATACCTTCAACAATTGTTGCATCGTTGGTAATATTGTCACCGTAATCCTCAAACATAGCTCTTATTTTAAGAACACGCACAACAGACTTTTGTTTTTTCTCGGTGAAATCATACCAGATATAAGGAATAACATTCATTAATGCGCCGAATGCAGCAAGCACAATAAGTACCTGAAGCAGGGAAAGAAGGATGTCTGTATCATAAAGAGCAGAAAGCGCATTATTGTAGTTGTTCTGACCTTCTGCCAGCTGGTCTTCAAGAATCTTTCCGACAGTAGTTGTTCCGTCTCCGAGAACACGGCTCAGAATATCGGGGCGCGAAGTAATAACAGCGGCATTTTCTTTGGTAAGTCCGCTTTTTTCATATATGATGGGAAGCACGCTGGAGGTTGCAAGAGTGATTACCGTGCCTATTGTGGCAACGGCAGAGAACATACCGTCGATTCTTTCACCTGTCTTATACTGCTGATAATCACGGATATCTGCTTGAATTGCAGGATTCAGTATGTGAGCAAAGGAGCCCATAAGAGCATTGAGCCACAGACAGCCCATTACAAGCCATATTGTTGCTTCAGTAATATCCTGACAGCAGGGAAGCATCAGAAGAATGAAAAGGATATTGAACAGATTTGTTATGATGAGAACTGCTTTTTTACCCCAGCGTTTTATTGCAAAGGGAGCAAGAATCATTCCCCACAGGGATGCATTTCCGTAGACCGTAACAATAAGCGCATATTCGTCTCCGTTACATGCACCGCCGTAGTTATAAAGCCATGCGAGTATATTTGAATATGATGATTCAAGGAAGCCTATCCAGCCGGCAAGGGAGATTATCCAGAAATACTTGTTTTTTGCAACAGCCTTGAGAGCATCGGTGAATTTTATCTGTATAACGTGAGTTTTTGCCTGTACGATCTTTTCTTCGGTATTTTTGTAAACTATGATACACATAAGAAGTCCGCAGACAGTAAGAATCGGGTACAAAAGCTTGAAAACACGGATATCTGTTGTGTTTGTATGGAAAATGTGTTCAGCTATAATGGGGGAAATAAGATTTACGACAGTGGGTGCAAATGAATAAACCACGCTCTTTACAGACTGAACATTTGCTCTCTCCTGTGAATCGGGTGAGAGAACGTGAATAAGGTTTTCATATGCATCGTAGAAGAAATAGTAAAAGAAATGAAGAAGGAGATTTAACACAAGGATTGTTGCACACTTTGCAACATACCAGGCTTCTTCGCCGAATATCTTACCGTGACCGAATATAGCAGGAAGAAGTGTGTCATAAGGGAACCATACGGTTGCAAGACATATAACAGCAGAGGGTACAGCCATTCTCAGTATATACGGACGGTATTTACCTGCTTTGTTGCGGGTGTTGTCGATAATATTGGCTCTTATTCCCGTAAGAGGAATGTTGGCAAGCACACAGATAATGTACATAATATAAACATGAGTGGGTTCAACTGCCAGTGACATTGTGAGAAGGGTGTTGTTTGCGGAAAGTAAGCAGGCGGTACCCATGGTGATTATCATATAAGCACCGATTCCTCCGACTGAATATCCGAAAATACCCTTATAGGGAACATATTTTCCCGTGGGTGGTCTGTGCCAGAAGGTTACCACATCTGACAGAAAGCCTTTTGCCTTGTCGATAAGCTGCATTAAAAAAACTCCCTTACAAATAATACTTCAACATATAATAACACATAATTAAATTCAATTCAATTATTTTTATGAAATACGGCTGACTAATTTTGATATATTTTGTCTGATAATTCATTTTTTCTCTTTTATTCACTGAAAGTTTATGTTATTATTATTCCGGTGATTATAATGTACAAAAAATATGCGGATTTTGCAGTAAGTAAAGCTGTGGAGATACTTGCAATAGATTCTCCCACAGGATACACTAAAAACGCGGCTGAAGCCGTAAAAAAAGAATTTGAAGAGCTGGGATATGCTGCTTTTCTTACCGAAAAAGGCTCGGTAGCGGTTGATCTCGGCGGCAGGGATGAAAAAAATGCACTTCTTCTTGAAGCGCATCTTGATACTCTGGGCGGTATGGTTGCAGAGATAAAGAGCAACGGAAGACTGAGAATTACACCTCTGGGAGGACTTAACGGCTTCAATACAGAGGGTGAGAACTGTCGGGTTATCACAAGAAAAAACGGTGTTTATGACGGAACCTTTCTTCTTATTAATCCCTCAATACACGTAAACGGAAATTTCAATAAAACCGACCGCAGCTTCTCCGATATGGAGGTTGTGCTTGATGAGGATGTGAAAAATGCCGATGACGTAAAGGCTCTCGGAATTATGAACGGGGATATAGTTGCCTTTGATACAAGAACTGTGGTAACAAAATCAGGCTACATAAAAAGCCGTTTTCTTGATGATAAGCTGAGCGTTGCCGCAATTTTAGGCTTTGCAAAGCTTCTCAGGGATGAAAATAAAGAGCCCTACAGAAAAATATATCTTCACATAACGGTTTATGAGGAGGTAGGCCACGGAGCCTCTGCCGTTCCCTTTGAGGGAATAACTGAGGTGCTGAGTGTGGATATGGGCTGTATAGGCGACGGACTCAGCTGCACGGAAAAGCAGGTTCCCGTGTGCGCAAAGGACTCAGGCGGACCCTATAATTACGATATGACCTCAAGACTTATAGAAGCTGCCGAAAAAACAGGTGCGGATTATGCTGTTGATGTCTATCCTCACTACGGAAGCGATGCCGAGGCAACCTTAAGAGCAGGCCACGATTTCCGCCACGCTCTCATAGGTCCCGGGGTATACTCCTCCCACGGCTACGAAAGAAGCCACACCGACGGAGTTCTGAATACAATAAAGATTTTGGACGGATTTATAAATCATAATTAACAGAAAGGGTTATTTTATGAAACTGAATATGTGCGTTCCCTGCCTTCTGGGGCTCGAGGGGCTTATTGCCGATGAGCTTCGTGAGATGGGTGCAGAGGATGTCAATGCCGAAAACGGCAGGGTGCTGTTTTCGGGTGATGAATATATACTTGCAAGGGCGAATATCTGTTCGCGCTTTGCTGAAAGAATACTTATTGTTGTTGGCAGCTTTGAGGCTCATTCCTTTGAGGAGCTTTTTCAGGGTACAAAAAGACTTCCCTGGGAAAATTTTATCGGCAAGAAGGACCGTTTCCCCGTAAAGGGATATTCTCTGAACTCCGATCTTTTCAGTGTAAGCGACTGCCAGTCAATCATCAAAAAGGCGGTTGTGGAGCGTCTTAAAATGAAATATCAGATTCCCTGGTTTGAGGAAACGGGTTCATTGTTTCAGATGCAGTTTTCCATAATGAAAAATCAGGTTACTCTTTATATAGACACCTCGGGAAGAGGGCTTCACAAAAGGGGCTACCGCCCGGATGCCAACGCGGCACCTCTCAAGGAAACGCTTGCCGCTTCTCTTTGTCAGATATCAAGGCTCAGACATTATCACACTCTTTATGACCCCATGTGCGGCTCGGGAACTATTCTTATAGAGGGAGCTCTTATGGCTCTCAATATTGCCCCCGGGCTTTACAGAAGATTCACTGCCGAAACCTGGAGCTGGATGCCTCAGGAAATATGGCAGCAGGAAAGAAGACGTGCAGTAAGCCTTCAGCGTCACGATGTTGATTTTCATGCCTACGGCTATGATATCGACCCCGAGGCTCTGAAAATTGCAAAGGAAAATGCAAGAAAAGCACGTGTTGAGGATTATATAACCTTTATTCAGAGGGATATAAAGGATTTTGAGCCTGAAACCGAAAAGGCAACGGTTATAGTGAATCCTCCCTACGGAGAAAGACTTCTTGATATAGACAATGCCCGTAAGCTTTATAAAACAATGGGACAGAAATTTGTTCCCTGTAAGGGCAGAAGCTACACGGTTATTACAGCCGATGAGGAGTTTGAAAAAGCCTTCGGAAGAAAAGCCGATAAGAGAAGAAAGCTCTATAACGGTATGATAAAATGTCAGGTCTATATGTATTTCAAGTAAGCTCAGGAGATTATAATTATGGATAAGGTTCAGATTTTTGAATGTGTTATAAAAATGCTTTGCGGACTAACATTCTTCCTTTTCGGTATGAATGTTATGTCAGGTGATCTTGAGAAGCTTGCAGGCGGAAAGCTTGAGGGACTCCTTAAAAAATTCACCTCAAATCCCTTGCTGGGCATTTTCTTCGGAGCGCTCATAACTATTGCCGTGCAGTCCTCTTCTGCAGTAACCGTTATGCTTGTGGGACTTGTAAATTCAGGCATTATGCATTTTTCACAGACCATTTTTATCATTTTCGGTGCTAACATCGGCACAACTCTCACAGCATGGATTCTCTCCCTTGCGGGTATCGAAAGCACCAATCTTGCTATGATGATGTTAAAGCCCGAGAATTTCTCGCCCGTACTTGCTTTTATCGGAATCATTTTTGTAATGTTTTCAAAGAATTCCAAGAAAAAGAGCCTCGGTGCTGTTTTTGTAGGCTTTGCCGTTCTTATGTACGGTATGGAATTTATGAGTGCCGCTATGGACCCCATAAAGGATATAGAGGGAATTGAAAATGTATTTATCAGATTCAACAATCCTCTTTTCGGTGTGCTTATAGGTGCTGTAATCACTGCAGTAATTCAGTCCTCTGCCGCTTCCGTGGGTATGCTTCAGGCGCTTGCACTCACAGGTCTTATTGATATCGGTATGGTTATTCCTATTGTTATGGGTCAGAATATCGGTACATGCATCACAGCGGTTCTTTCGGCTCTGGGCACAAACGCAAAGGCAAAGCGTGTTGCCTTCCTTCATACAGCGCTTAATGTTGTCGGTACGGTTCTTTTTCTTGCAGTCTTCTGGATTGCAGATATAATATTCAGCCCTGCCCTTTTCAGAGAAGCTGCCTCGGCATGGAGTATTGCTCTCATTCACTCAATATTCAATGTGGCAATCACCATCGTGCTTTCACCCTTCGCAAAGCTTCTTATAAAGCTTACGGAAATCTGTGTCAAGGATAAGGATGAAGCAAAAACTGTTCACCTTTTCAATATCGACGAGCGTCTTCTTGCAACTCCCTCCGTGGCTGTCAGTGAATGTGATAATTACACCGTTAATATGGCAGAGGATGCAAAGCAGATGCTTATTTCCGCCTTTTCAATTCTTTGCGATTATGATGAGGAAACAGCACAGTGGATAACTGACCGCGAAGAGGTGCTTGATGCCTATGAGGATGATATAGGCTCATTCCTTGTAAAGGTTGCAGCATTGTCATTGTCGGATAATGATTCAAGAAAAACGGGCAGAATGCTTCACTCGATCGGTAACTTCGAAAGACTGGGCGACCACGCTCTGAATCTTGTTGATACTTCAAAGGAAATAGCCGACAAGAAGATAGTTTTCTCCGATGCCGCTTATAAGGAGCTTACGGTCCTTACGGATGCTCTTATCGAAATTATCACCATCACGGCAGAATGCTATGCAAAAAACGATTCCGAGCTCGCTTCCCGTGTCGAGCCCCTTGAGCAGGTTATTGACAAGCTTACCGATAAGGTAAAGAAAAGACATATCGACCGCCTTAAAGCAGGCGAATGCACAATTGAGCTTGGCTTCATCCTTTCGGATATCCTCAATAATTTCGAAAGAATCTCCGACCACTGCTCCAACATAGCCGTAGCCGTAATAGAAGGAGAAACCGACGGCTTTGATGCCCACAGATACCTTGGAGAAATCAAAGAAGGCAACCACACCTTCGACGAGGAATACGCCCAGTATAAAGAAAAATACAACCTCAAAAAGAACGCTTAAAATAAATAAATCAATAAACAAAACTGCCGCAGGAATTTCACATTTCAGCGGCAGTTTTTATATATCAGGGAGGTAATTATGTTGAGTAAAAGAATACTTGAAGAAAAGCATATTTCCGATTTTATTATGTATATGAAAAATGATGAAAAAAGCATTAATACTATAGAAAAATATATAAAGGTACGGTTTTTTTGTCAGGATAGCCATTATTGAATGCAAGTCCTATTTATGGTACATACTTGTGCAAAAAAATGTTGACAGTATTTATAGTGCTTGCTAAAATTAAGTTAAAAGAGTTTGTCTGAGGGATTGTTTGCGGCTCTTTATCCCAAAAAAAGGTCAAAAAAAAGACCTCTTAAAGAGGTCTCGGACACACACCGTGTGTAGTCGGATATCCGACGGGTTGGGAATAATTCCTTTATTTGAACTCGTAGTGTAAGTATAGGGTTAACTTACACTTGAATAATAGCATTTATCAGAGGAGTTGTCAATATGGAAAAAATAAAAAATATTTCATCAGATGAGTATTACATCGGTCTTGATATCGGAACTGACTCTGTAGGTTATGCTGTAACAGATACGTCATATGCTCTTCAGAAATTCAAGAATGAGCCTATGTGGGGTGTCACAACCTTTGATGAAGCAAAAGGCAGTGAAGAACGAAGAGGGTTCCGTACGGCAAGAAGACGTCTTGACAGAAGACAGTGGCGCCTTCGTCTTTTATCGGAGATTTTTGCTGAAGAAATTGCCAAAACAGATGAAAGATTTTTTATAAGATTAAAAGAGAGTGGTTTATACAGAGATGATGTTTCATCTTCTTCTGACCGCCATATTTATTTCAATGATGACGGATATAATGACAGTGAGTATTTCAGAGAGTATCCTACTATACATCATCTTATAGATGAGCTTGCGAACAGCAAAGCTCCCCATGATATCAGACTTGTCTATCTTGCAATTGCATGGCTTGTTGCTCACAGAGGTCACTTTCTGAGTGAAATCAGCAAAGAGAACGTAAATGTTGTATCGGATTTTTCAAAAATATATGATTCATTTATGGACTTTTTTCAGCAGAACGGCTACGAAAAGCCATGGGAGTGTTCAGCTGAGGATTTCTTAAGAATACTTCAGATGAAAGCAGGTATTTCAGCAAAAGAAAAAGAATTTTCCAAGGTTTTGTTCGGAGGAAAAATGCCTAAGGATAAAGTTATTGCCGGAGATGAAGAGCTGCTGCAGATAAGACCTTTTAACCGTGCTTTACTCATAAAGCTTTTATGCGGCGGAAAAGCTGCTCCGAAAGAAGTTTTTCTTGCCTGTGCAGATGAGTACTCTGAACTGTCTTCATTCTCTCTTAAAATAAGTGATGAAGAATTTCTTGCTCTTACAGCACAGCTTAACGATAATGCAGAAATTATTATTAAGCTCAAGGAGCTTTATGATGCCGTAACTCTTATTGAGCTGCTTGACGGTGAAGAACGTATTTCAAAAGCAAAAATTAAAGTATATGAACAGCATAAAGCAGATCTTAAGAACCTTAAATATTTAATCAGGAAATATGTACCTTCAAAATATAATGAGGTTTTCCGTATTATAAAAAAGGGTACTGCCAATTATGTTGCTTATTCAGGTAATGTGAAATCCGTAAAAGATAAAAAATCTATTGCAGAGTTGAAGGATAAGTCAAAAAAAGAGGATTTCTGTAAATATATAAAAAATCTGTTAAAAAATGTAGTACCGGAAGAAAAAGATGTGCCTGTTTTCAACGATATAAAGTTTCGTCTTGAAAACTGCACCTTTATGCCGAAGCAGGTGAATTCCGACAACCGGCTTATTCCTTATCAGCTTTATTATGTGGAGCTCAGAGAAGTGCTTGAAAATGCAAAAGCATATTGTCCGTTTTTAAATAAAGTTGATGAAAACGGTATTTCAGAAGCAGAGAAAATAATCAGTATATTTGAATTCAGAGTTCCGTATTTTACGGGTCCTGTGCACAAAGATGAAAAAAACGGTGCGAATTCATGGATAATAAGACGTCCCGGTCGTATCTTTCCTTGGAATTTTAACGAAAAGGTTGATCTGGATGCCAGTGAACAGGAATTTATCAGAAGACTCATCAATAGATGTACATATCTTCCTTCTGAGGATGTTCTTCCCAAGGATTCTCTGCTTTATTCGGAATTTTGTGTTCTTAATGAAATCAATAACATTAAAATTGATGACAGAGAAATTTCTGTTGAATTAAAGAAAAAGATATATTATGAACTCTTTATGAAGAAAAGCCGTGTTACAGTAAAAGCAATCAGGGATTTTTGTATTTCGCAGGGTGAAATGAACAAGAATTCAGTTTTATCGGGTATTGATATTACAGTAAAGGCTTCGCTTAAATCTCATATTGATTTCAGATGTCTTATGGAAAGCGGAAAGCTTACCTATGAAGATGCAGAAAAAATAATAGAGCGCTCGGCATATTCCGATAATAAATATCGCCTGCGTAAATGGCTGAAGAATAATTATTCCGTGCTCAGTGAGGATGATATCAGGTATATCGCTTCGAGGAACTACAAGGATTTCGGAAGACTTTCCCGCAGATTTCTCAGTGGTTTTTACGGTGCTATGGTGGGCGGAGACAGAGAGGCATTTACTATTATTGAGGGAATGCGTGAAACTAATAATAATCTGATGCAATTGTTATCGGATAAATACAGCTTTTCTCAGGCTGTTGTGGAAGAGATAAGGGATTATTATACAAAAAATCCCCGTACATTAAGTGAACGTCTTGATGAAATGTATGTTCCTAATGCAGTAAAAAGACCTATAATGCGCACGCTTGATATTGTTTCTGAAATAGTGAAGGTAAAAGGAGCTGCACCCTCCCGTATATTTGTTGAAATGGCAAGAGGCGCAGCCCCTGAGCAGAAAAATAAGCGCACAGAAACAAGAAAAGATAATCTTTATAACCTTTATTCATCAATAAAAGACGAGGATATGTGCGCTCTTAAAGAGCAGCTCGAATCCATGGGAGAAAATGCAGATAATAAGCTTCAGAGTGAACGTCTTTATCTGTATTATCTGCAGTTAGGAAAGTGCATGTACAGCGGAGAGCCTATTGATCTTGATAAACTTATGAATGATAAGGTTTATGATGTGGATCATATTTATCCGCAGAGTGTAGTGAAGGATGACAGCTTTTCAAATAAGGTTCTTGTTTTGTCTAAAATAAACGGTGAAAAGGGTGACAAATATCCTGTAAGTTCAGATATTCAGGCAAAAATGTCCGGATACTGGAAAAAGCTTTATGATAATAAGCTTATAACCGAGGAAAAGTACAAAAGACTTACAAGAACGCACGGTTTTTCTGATGATGAAAAAATGGGCTTTATCAACCGTCAGATAGTTGAAACAAGACAATCCACAAAGGCAGTAGCTTCTATTCTTAAAGAAAAATACCCTATGAGTGAAATCGTTTATGTAAAAGCAGGCCTTGTTTCTGATTTCAGACACGAATATTCGCTTCTGAAGTCCAGGACTGTAAATGATTTACATCATGCAAAGGATGCATATCTCAATATTGTTGTAGGCAATGTGTATCATAATAAGTTCTCAAAAAAATGGTTTAAGCTTACTGATAAATACAACATGAAAACCGAGAAAATTTTTGAATATCCTGTTAATACGTCGACAGGTGAAACAGTATGGACGGGAAAAGAAAATATTGCTGCGGTAAAAAAGAATTATCTGAAGAATCACGTGCATATCACACGGTATGCTTTCACTCGACGGGGCGGTTTGTTTGATCAGAAGCCTCTTAAGGCGGCTTCGGGACTTGTTCCGCGAAAAAAAGATCTTCCTGCGGAAAAATACGGCGGATATAATAAACCGACTGCAAGCTTCTTTTCTCTTGTAAAATATTCTGACGACAAAAAAACTGATATTATGGTTATGCCCGTTGATCTTATGAATGCCGATAAGTTTATTGCTGACGAAGTATTCAGGAAAGAATATGCAGCGAATACCATACGGTCTGTCCGCTCAAAGAACGTTTGTGAGATTGATTTTCCGCTGGGTTCAAGAATACTTAAGATAAATACTGTTTTTGAGCTTGACGGTATGAGAGTTTGCCTTGCGGGAAAGGATAGCGGCGGTGTAAAATTGTTGATTTTAAATCTGATGCCGTTTGTTTGTGATAATGAAACCGAGGAATATATCAGAAAAACAGAAAAGTTATCTGAAAAAATAAAGAATAATCCTTCAATAAAATATGATGCCATGTTCAGTGATATTTCAAAAGAGGAAAACGAGCATCTGTATGAGCTTTATATAAATAAGCTTGAGGCTTTCCCCTATAATAAACGTCCGGTCAATCCTGTTGAAACGCTTAAAAAGGGCAGAGAAAAATTTATGAGCATGGATATTCTCGATCAGGTAGCATGTCTTAATAATATTCAGATGCTTTTCGGAAGATATTACGGCGGAGTTGATCTTTCTGCCGTGGGCGGTGCGCCAAATGCCTGTAAAACAACTCTTAGCTCAAATATTTCAAACTGGAAAAAGGTATATGAAAAGGCTTATATTATAGATGTGTCTGCTTCGGGGCTTTATGAAAAAAGATCTGTTAATCTTTTGGATTTGTTATGAGTTGGCGTACAGTCGTGATATCAAACAGGTGCAAGCTGGATTATAAGATGGGATATCTGGTTGTGAGAGGAGAAGAAACAAAGAGAGTTTTTCTTGAAGAAATAACAATGCTTCTTATTGAAAACACAGCTGTATCTCTCACTGCATGTCTGCTTGCAGAAATGAACCGCAGAAAAATCAAGGTTATATTCTGCGATGAAAAAAGAAATCCAATGTCAGAACTTGTTCCGTTTTACGGGAGCCACGACAGCTCCCGTAAAATCAGACTGCAGTTTTCCTGGAGCGAAGAAATGAAAGGTGCCGTCTGGACGGAAATTGTATGTGAGAAAATCAGGAATCAGGCTAATTTATTGAAGAGATTTGACAAGCTGAGAGAGGCACAGCTTCTTGAAAGCTATATTTCGCAGATGGAGTTTTTTGACGAAACTAACCGGGAAGGGCATGCAGCCAAGGTTTATTTTAATGCTCTGTTCGGGATGGATTTTTGCCGTGATGATGCTGTCCCCATAAATGCAGCGTTAAATTATGGCTACAGCATACTTTTATCTGCTTTTAACAGAGAAATTGTTGCCAACGGATATATTACTCAACCGGGATTATTTCACGGTAATATTTTCAATCAGTTTAATCTGAGCAGTGATCTGATGGAGCCATTCCGTATACTTGTAGACAGATGGGTTTATGAGAATCTGCCTGACGTTTTTGACACAGAACAGAAGCACAGTCTTTTGGAGCTGTTTAATAATAATGTGATTATAGACGGCAGCAGGCAGACAGTTTTTAATGCAATAAAAATATATACAAAAAGCGTTTTCGATACATTGAACGGATTGGATTATTCCAAAATCAAATTTTATAATGATATATGAGTTACAGGTTTATGAGAATGTTGGTGTTTTTTGATTTGCCTACAGAGACAGCAGAAAACAGGCGTAATTACAGAAATTTCCGAAAAATATTGATAAAAAATGGCTTTATTATGTTGCAGGAGTCTGTGTATTGTAAGCTTGTGCTGAATTCAACAATAGAAAAAAGTGTTCACGATACTATCAGGAGAAACAGACCGCCGGAGGGAATTGTACAGCTTCTGACGGTAACTGAAAAACAGTTTTCTAAAATGGAATGTATCACGGGAGAATTCAGCACAGACGTTATCGACAGCGATGAAAGAGTAGTGATATTATGAGATTTGTTTTTCCAGGAATCAGTGAACCTGTATATTTCGCGGAAAATACAGTTAACAGCATTGTTATTGAAAATGCTCCTCTGTTTTTATTCTTATGTAAGGATATTTATTCCCAGATAAACGGAACTGCGGGGTATTCCGTGCTGTCTGTAAACAATATCCCTGTTGAAATGTCAAAGAATGCGGAACTTATATCTACCTTTGTGCCATTCAGTGCTAACAGAAAAACTCTTATAAACAGAATTATTTCGGTGTTGGAAAAAAAGGCAATGAATGATGAGTTTTATGTTAAGACAGCACAATTGCTGAGTGAAGCGGAAAAATATATGTTTGAGCTGATGTATGATATCCCGGGAGAGCCGGAATGTGAAAATATCAGCATTTCTGCATTTCTGAAGGCGGCAGGTATTCATTTGAGAGAAGACGGTGATGAGACGGAAAGAATTTCAGATTATATGGAGCTTGTAAGAGAGCTTGAAAAGGACAGACTTTTTATTTTTATTAATATGAGAAGTTATTTCAGTTTTGAACAGATGACAGAGTTTATTAAAACCGTATTAAGCCATAAGTTCAGAATATTGCTTATAGATAACAAGGAATACCCCAGACTTGAAAATGAAAAAAGAATTGTTATAGATGAGGATCTTTGTGAAATCTGATTGAAACATAGTATGTTTTGTGTTAAAATGTAAACACAGACGTTGCCTTGTCTGTAAATGTTTGTGTAAAATTGCACTCCGGCATTCGTAGTTGCCGTTTCCCGGACTTGGATTTGAGGTTTGAGAGTAGTGTAATTTTATAGGGTTAGAAAACTAGAACGGTATCGGACAGCTCAAATGAAATGGTTTGAGAGTAGTGTAATTTTATAGGGTTAGAAAACTTTTTTCATCTATCCAAGGCAATCTTTTATGTTTGAGAG
>JAZSNB010000062.1:0-4913 GCA_045536195.1 Acutalibacteraceae bacterium | reverse complement strand
GTGCTTGAGGATAATCCTTTTGCCCTTTGCGCCCGCAGCCTGAGAAGCAGGCACGCACTCCTGCTCACGAAGAGCGAGTATCTGCCCGCGGATAAGACGGGCCATCGAAACCCAATAAAGAACACCGAATACGATGAAAAGGCTTATGATGTTTCCGCCGATCTTTTCAAGGATCGTGCCCTGGATCATCTTATCAAGATTCGTCTGCTTGAGCGCAGATGACAAAAGAATGATAAGAAGCATATCGGGAAGCGAATAAATAATATCAACGATACGCATCATCACCAGGTCAACCTTACCGCCGAGATAACCCGAAATACTTCCGTAAATAAGACCGATGATAAGAACGATGATACTTGCAAAAAGACCGACTGCAAGTGAAACTCTCGTTCCGTAGATAACACGGATAAAATAGTCACGGCAAAGCTCGTCTGTTCCGAGAATATGCGGGAAACGTTCACCGCCGTTTGCTATATATTCCTGCTCAAGCTCACTGTATTCAAAGGGTGCAAGATTCTGCGCACCTCTGTCTCTTTTTCCGTCAACCTTGAGTATTTCATCATAGCCGTAGGGAATTACCATAGGTGCAAAAATGATAAGGGCAAGAATTGCTGTGAGGAGCACAATACTGAGCACTGCAAGAGGATTTTTGAAAAGTCTCTTCATACCGTCCTTGAAAAAGGTGGTACTCTCGCTCATAACATCCTGCTGTGCTTTTTCTTCATCGGTAGCCTTTGCAAACTTTGAAAGGTCTATCTGTGCACTGAATAAATTCTTTTTGGGAAGGTCATTTGATTTATTAGCCATATTAAAACCTCCCTTAGTCAAATTTAATTCTGGGATCCACTGCTTTATAAAGCAGATCACAGATAAGGTTTGCAACGACCATAAGTGTTGCAAGGAAAACAGTTGTTGCCATGATCATTGTATAGTCACGGTCATTTATAGCAGTGATAAACTTACTTCCGATACCGCCTACGGTGAATATGGTTTCAACAACCATTGAGCCTGTGATAATATAAGCTATCTGAGGTCCTGCATAGGTGATAACGGGGATAAGTGAATTTCTGAGGGCGTGCTTGAAAATAACCTTTGAACGTGACACACCCTTTGCTCTTGCAGTACGGATATAATCCTGTCCGAGAGCATCAAGCATGCTTGTCTTTGAAAGTCTTGTTACATATGCCATAGGATAAGCAGCAAGAGCTATAACGGGAAGTATGTAGTTCGGGTTATTGGCATTCCATACAGGTATCCATTTCAGAGTGATACAGAATACCAGAAGCAACAAGGTTGCAAGAACGAAGGACGGAACTGCCGTAAACAGCGTAGAGAAAAATACTATTATACGGTCAGGCAGCTTATTTCTCATAAGTGCGGCAATACTTCCGAAAACAACACCGAGGGACAATGCAACTGCCATTGCCATAAGTCCCAATCTTGCTGATATAGGGAAGGATTCACCTATAATTGCACTGATTTCTCGTCCGTTTTTAAGAGATACACCAAAATCACCTCTTACAAGACCGCTCATCCAGTTGATAAACTGAACAGGCAGAGGCTCATCAAGTCCGTATCTTTCTTCAAGAGCCTTTACTGTTGCGGGATCCAGTGCCTTTTCACTGTTGAAGGGTCCGCCGGGAACTGCGTGCATAGCAAAAAATGTGATAGCGCATATAATGAGTACCGTTATAAGAGCAAGTGCGACACGCTTCACAACATATCTTAACATACAGTTTACTCCTCTCATTTCCGTGTGATATTACGGTTTATTGTAGGTCAGAAAACAATTAATACAAAACACGAAAACGGAGACAAACCGCTTTTATGCGTAAAAATCATCATGACAATCTCTGTTTATTATAAACTCACAAGCCTCTTTTGTCAAGTCAACCCAATCGTTTGTAACAAAAAGTAACAACTTGTAATCTTTTGTCATATATACTTTTTTTACTGAAAAAAATTATGTTTACTTTCCTTTTATAAGACTTATTGACAATGCAGTTTTAATATACTATAAATAGAAGTGAACAGAAAATAAAATCTGCCGGTTTTATAGTTCATCACTTTATAAAAGGGGCGTTAGTAATTATGAATACATACAGATATGTTGCCGTTATAGGCATTGACGGTATGGGTAAATTCAACTCTCAGACCGACACTCCCAATCTTGATAAGATATTTGAAAAAGGTGCAATTGACTGGTCGTGTATCTCACAGAATCCCACCATCAGTGCACAGAACTGGGGCGCAATGCTTCTCGGTGCCACACCTCTTGTTCATAAGCTCACAAACGGCAGCATCAGCAACGAGCACTACAAAAACGATGCTCTCCCCTCTGTTTTCCGCATTATAAGAGAAAACGACCCGGAATGCTATCTTGCATCCTGCTGTAACTGGAATCCCATAAACCACGGAATAGTTGAAGAAGGGCTTGGCGTGGAAAAGCTCACAGCCTCAAATGATAAAGAGCTTACCCCTCTTATTCTCGGATGTGTTAAGAAAAAGCCGAAATTCCTTTTCGTTCAGCTTGATGATGTTGACGGAGCAGGCCATTCGGGAGGCTACGGCACCGAGCATCACTATGAAGAAATCCGACGTGCTGACGGCTACACCGGTGAAATATACAAAGCCTATGAGGAAGCAGGAATAATTGACGACACCCTGTTTATAGTAATTGCTGACCACGGCGGTGTAAGAAACGGCCACGGCGGATACACGGATACCGAAAAATATGTTTTTATGGGAATAGCCGGCGAAGGGGTAAAGGAAGGCTTTATTCCCTACAGCGAAACCCGCGATATTGCCGCAATAGTGCTTTATGCACTGGGACTTCCTCTGCCCGTATATAATGAAGACGGCTTCACCTCCCAGGTTCCCGAAAACATCTGGGACGGCACAAAGCCCTACTACAGAAAGCCTGTGGTAAAAACCGTTATCCCGGTAAGAGAAACTCCCGGAAGCATTTCCGACTTCATTGAAAAGGACAAAATAAAGCTTCTTATGCATCTTGACAATTCTCTCACAGACAGTAGTGAAAAATGCAGCTTCAGGGAAAAAGGCACGGTAAAATTCTATTCAGACGGAGTAAACGGTGCCTGCGGAGAATTCGGAAAAACAGGCTTTGCCCTCACCGATAATCTTTCCTTCTCAGACGAAAGCTTTTCTGTTGCATTCTGGGTGGAAACCGACAAATCCATAAACGAAGCCCCGGCACTTATGAGCAATCAGGATTGGTGGTGGCAGAACCGTAAAAAGAAGGGATTCACGGTTGCCCTCAGAAATAATGACATTGTGTTCAACATTTCCAACGGAAGCGATCACATCGACACCGTTGTCCCCTTCCCCGAGGCTATGGACGGAGGCTGGATGCACTATATTGCAGCCTTTGACAGAGAGAATAATGAAATACGCTTTTACAACAATTTCAGCCTGCGCCATGTGATCGGAATTCCCGAGGATTTCAGAATTTCCTATGATACCGATTATCCCTTTGTTGTAGGAAACGACGGCAAGGGCGTTTATAACAATGTAAGCCACGATTTTATTTTCAGACTCGACGATGTGCTTATCACATCCTTTGCTTTCAATGATGACTCTGCAAACAGACTTAAAGAATACTATTACGGTGAATAAAATGAAAAAAGAACTGAGATTCAAAGACGGAAAATTCAGAGTATTATGCTTCTCTGACTCCCACGGAATAAAGGACTTCGACAAAAGAGTGGTCCGTGATATTGATGCAATAGTAAAAAACACCTCACCTGATCTTGTTCTGTTTTTAGGTGATAATGTGTGGCGCGACGGTGCCGAAAATGAGGACACGCTCAGAAGCTTTATGACCGCAGTTACCGAGCCTCTCACAAAAAGAGGCATTCCCTGGGCGCACGTTTTCGGAAACCACGACATGGAAAGAGGCTTTGAAACAAAGGACCAGGAGAAAGTTTACGAAAGCATTGAAGGCTGCCTTTCCGATGCCGGCCCCGAGGATATACACGGTGTGGGTAACTGGGTGCTTGAAATAAAAGCAGAGCATTCCGAGGAAACCGTTTATAATATCTGGGGACTGGACTCCGGCAGAGGTATAGGAGAATTTCTTGATTATTGCGGATTACCGAGAGACACAAAAACCAAGCTCTCCGACCCCCTGCACGTATCGTCGGGCTACGACACCGTAAAATTTGATCAGCAGATGTGGTACTGGAATGAATCCCTCAGAATAGAAAGAGAAAACGGTAAAAAGGTTCCCGGACTTATGGTTATGCATATGGCATTCCCCGAATACGTTCTTCTTTATAAAAATGTTCAGGAAACCGATTTTAAGGGGACTCACCGTGAAAGTGTGGGCAGCGGTCCCGTAAACTCGGGAATGCTTGCAACCCTTGCTCAGAGAGGGGATGTGAAAACCGTTGTGGTAGGACACGACCATATCAACGACTGCGAGGGCACATACCTCGGCATAAGACTTACCTATGATGCCGGCATAGGCTACGACGGCTACTGCCACGGAGATCTCAGAGGCGGCAGAATAGTGGATATAAAAGAAAACGATCCCTGGAATGCAGAAACCCATATGGTACGCTCTTCAGATTATGTGGAAGACTACGAGTATCTGAACACATAAAAAGAAGGCTTCTTTTTATCAATAAGAAAAAATCTTACGATTTATCAACCCCCTACCCCCAATCTTGGGGGCTGTAGGTGTTTCTTGTTCAATAAGCTTGCGTTATTCAATGAGCCGCAGGCGAATTATAAGCTAAATTGCTCACAACGCGAGCAATTTCCTATATAATAAAAAAACTGTAATCAATTAAAAGCTTGACCAGAAATCGCTGTCTTCTTCCTCTTGTCTGCGTTTTTTTCTTATATCCGAAAAGGTTTTGTCGTCTTCATCGGTGTCGAAGGATGCGAAG
>JAZSNB010000031.1:0-3158 GCA_045536195.1 Acutalibacteraceae bacterium | reverse complement strand
TTTACATTTGCTGCCGTTTCAAATCGTTAAATTACAGCCGGTAGCCGTTGAAAAACAGCGAGTTATATGATAAGATAAATAAAAGGAGGCGATATTATGAAGCAATATAAACCATATTTACTTATACCTATGATCTTTGTTTTGATTGTATCTCTGAGCGGTTGCATCATAATTCCCTTGACAAAACATTACGATATCCCTGCAGAAGAAGTAGAATCTGTTCAATTCTATGATTTGCGTAATCCGGAATTATCACATTAC
The DNA here is from genome assembly GCA_045536195.1 of Acutalibacteraceae bacterium. Classification (GTDB taxonomy): domain Bacteria; phylum Bacillota; class Clostridia; order Oscillospirales; family Acutalibacteraceae; genus RUG806. Next base: position 2,897 of record JAZSNB010000031.1, on the reverse strand, counting down.
TCCGGATTTGACACAAGCATTGAGCCCGTCTTTACTGTACCGGAAGAAAATAAAGAAGAGTTTTTGGACGATTTTTCAAAGCTTAAATTTTCCGATTATATTATCATTGTACTTGCTGCAATCGACCCCAGTTTTGAATACGGTGATTGGGTCGTAAGAGTCAACTTTACGAATGGTCAGTATACCTTTTATTCGTGCGGCGGATATGGCGAAACCTTTGATTCCGAAGGCAAGCGCATATCTTATACGCACTTCAGTTGTGACAATGAAGAACTCGAAAATTTAGTTGGTGAATACTATGAAACAGAATAACCGCACATACATATGATTTTATATTACCGCATTAATTGCGATATAAAGTGCCTTGGTGTTGTTCGACAATACACCCTCTGAACTTGATTTACACCCTATTCCCCCTAAAATCCCCCCCTCCCTGAAAATGACTTTGCACCGCTAACCTCAAAAGGGGTGTATTTGTATTAAAATCACGGTCAGTGTTCAAATAAGAGACGAACACCTGCTACTTTTCTTCACAGCCGTCTTCGCCGTGAAGGCGGAAGCTTACAGAAGAGAAAAGCCTCTGTCTCAGATTAATTTCTGAGGCAGAGGGTTTTGTTTTTTATAGACATAAAAAAACCGCCTGCCCTTTTTGAGGGAGGCGGGAGGGGGTTATACGAGATCAATTGTGTATACGGCATTGGTGAACCAGGCGTTTGTTATGAAATTGCGGGGTCTGAAAATGATGTGATCCTCATACACTTCCATCTGGATGCCTGTGCCTGACCAGGGGTAGCCGAAGGAATTTACAATACCGTAGGTGGGAAGAGAAATATATGTTACTCCGTTTTCCTGTTCAACATTAGCCATTTCGCTGTATTCCGCTGCGATAGTGCTCTTGATACCACCGTGGATATGGCCGCTGATATAGAAAACATTTTCATACTTTTCCATAACACTCTTTATATCATTTTTATCAAGCTCAATTTCACCGTCGGGATAAACAATTTCCTGTCCGTTCATACCGTCAACAGGCCAATGACAGCTTACAAACACGGGTTTGCCGTTTGCGGAAGCAAGCTCTCTGTCAAGGAAAGCCATCTGCTCGGGGGAAATATCCATTCCGTCCCAATGGCCGCCGTTGATAACCTCATCACCGAGAAGAATAAACTTATAGCCGTTTATTTCTGTGCTGAAATAATTGTGCTCATAGTTTGTGCCCATATATTCGTTATTATATCTGATAAAGTTTGCCATTGCTTCTTCACGGGTAATATCGGTAACACCTCTGTCACCCACATGGCCTATATCATGATTACCGGCAATAGTAATAACAGGAACAGGGCTGTGTTTTTCAATAAGCTCAAAATACTTTGCAAGCGAGGGCTCATCAGCAAAGTTTGTAATATCGCCTGCAACAAGAATTCCGTTAACATCAGCCTTTGCATATCTTAAGTTATTAAAGCCTGCAAGCATAAATGCCTGACGGAACAATTCATTCTTTTCAATATGAACGTCTGAAATAAGCTCCATGGTAAGAAGACAGTCTTCTTCCTTGTTGTCGATAACAGGAAGCTCAAAGCCTGCGTAAGGAATAACAGTAAGAATAATTGCCATTATAAAAGTGGTAAAGTTTGCCATAATAGACTGAAAAACTGCCATAATTCATTTCCTCTTTTCTCTATTTTTTTCTTTGTACGCAATATAATATCATAAACAATACAATTTTACAAGCATTATTAACAAAATTTTTCCCGAAGACATCAATATCTTCGGGAAAAATGCATCAGTCTTTATTTTTACAGCGGTAAAAATCCTATCAGAACCAATCTGCAGGATTTTCAAGTTTTACGCTTGCTCTGAGGATAAGTCTTGCGTCGGCTGCTGCAACACCTGTTTTGCCGTCTATATCGGCTGCCTTCGTCTGAGCAGAGTCGAAGCTTTCAAGCTTTACGCTGGCACGAAGTGCAAGTCTTGCATCGGCAGCATTTATCGTACCGTTACCGTCGATATCGCCCTTGAGAACGATTACTGCTGTTTTACCGTCATTGAAGGTAAGCTTCATACCTGTTCCGAGAGCCGCGGACGTTACGCTGTTACCGCTCTTGTCGGTGATAACTGCACCTGAGGAAGCCTGCTTCAGAAGCTGAGCCGTAGTAAATCCTGTTTTTACAACGATCTTATCGTCTTCTTTTTTAGCATTGCTGCTGTCGGTGAATTCCTTCAGCTTTACGGGGATTTCCTTATGACCGCTTATATATTTTTTACAGTCATTACAATATACACCCTCGGTAAAGCCGGGCTTTTCATAAGTAGGCTCTGTAGCTGCAACCTTCTTTGTATTTACGTGATTCTTTGCATCCGCGGGAACAGACTCTGTTTTTGTATGCTTTTTGTCATTCTGACAGGTATAAGTTTTGATTCCCTCTTTTACACAGGTAGCTGCAGTTGTTATCTTACCGCCGTCCCACTTATGGGCATTCTTATCAACGGACAGTGCCTTATAGGTGGTGTATGAGCATCTTGAGCAGGTTTCATATGCCTCATTTCCGCCCTTTGTACAGGTGGGTGCTACTGCGGGATGGCTCTTCTTGTCGTGACCGAGCTTATCCACCTTCACGGTTTTTCTTGAAAGCTCTGCCTTACATACGGTGCAGTAAACTGCCTCGTCAAAGCTTCCGTCTGCAGTGCAGGTGGCATCCTTCTTGTTTTCAACTACAGCCTTTGCGGGAGCGTGGGTATGAGCGATTACGGGAATTGTCTCCTGTTTTGTGCCGGAGCATAAGGTACAGGTGTATGTTTTTATACCTGTTTCAAAATATGTTGCGGGCTTGGTTTCCTTACCACCGTCCCACTTATGGGCATTTTTATCAACGGGCAAAGCCTTATAGGTGGTGTAT
>JAZSNB010000033.1:0-11950 GCA_045536195.1 Acutalibacteraceae bacterium | reverse complement strand
CTGTGGCAAAGGTGTGAGCAGTTGTTGTTTTCCGCCGAAGCATTGCCTGTCTTTTCATAACATTCATCGCAGTAGCCGTCGTTATCGCTGTCGGAGTGGGAAGTCTTCGCAATTGTCTTTGTTTCTGTTTCACCGCAAGAGCAGACTCTTTCTTCCAAGCCTTCTTCCTGACAGGTTGCAGTATATTTAACTCCCCATTTGCCGAAGCTGTGTCCCTTTGCAGGGATTTCTTCTGTTTCCTTTTCACCGCAAGCACATACTTTTTCCTTAAGTCCTGCCTTGGTGCAGGTTGCTTCTGCTGTAACCTTCCATTCTCCGAAGCTGTGGCCTGTAGCTGATACCTTGTCCCCCTTATATGTATCGCCGCACTTTTCACAGGTATAGGTTGTATAACCCTCTGCTGTGCAGGTTGGTGCTGTTACGGCTGACTTGTAGCTATGCTTTGTGGCAGAAATTTCTTCTGTTTCCTTCTCACCGCAAGCACATACCTTTTCCTTAAGTCCTGCCTTGGTACAGGTTGCTTCCGCTGTAACCTTCCATCCACCAAAGCTGTGACCTGTTGCTGATACCTTGTTATCAGTATATGTATCACCGCACTTTTCACAAGTGAAGGTTGTGTAACCCTCGGTTGTGCAGGTGGGTGCTGTTATAACTGAATTATAGTTATGCTTTGTGGCAGGAATTTCTTCTGTTTCCTTTTCACCGCAAGCACATACCTTTTCCTTAAGTCCTGCCTTGGTACAGGTTGCTTCCGCTGTAATATTCCATTCTCCGAAGCTGTGGCCTGTGGCTGATACCTTGTTATCAGTATATGTATCACCGCACTTTTCACAGGTGAAGGTTGTGTAACCCTCTGTTGTGCAGGTTGGTGCTGTTACAATGCCTTTATATGTGTGTTGAAGAAAATCTCCAGCTTCAAATATATCTGTACCTTTTTCTCCGCAAACATCACAAGACAAATAATACTCTGCTTTAGATTTACAAGTTGCAGATTTTTTTAGAAATCTATCCTCTATTACTTTATCATTGCAATGTGTTACTTTGTCACACACATAAAAATATACCCAATCGCTTCTCGTTGTTCCATAAGGATTTATAGCATCAAAATTTGCCCTATATTTTCCCGGTATAAAACTTGACACCGAAATACTTGTTCCCTCAACAGAAGATTCATAATATAAATAGGTATCAGTTCCTTCAAATTTATGAATCCCGATGTGTTTATAATCATCATTCTCTGCATACAATTCAAACTCTACTGTTTCGTCGGTTTTATAATATGTTTTATCTGTACTGATTGATAAACTATCTGGCACATCATCAACAATATCCCAACCTATCCATTCTGAACAACTCTGACCTACTGCATTTGTGGCAATAATGACGCAACTATAGTGTCCGGTTTTATCAAATACCACACTACAATAATTATTTCCGTCAGAACTTTTTCTAAACTTTTCTTCAAAATAAAAATTTGAACTTCCTTCATACTCTCTCCACATATGTACACAGTATGTATCTGCCCAATCAGCACCAAAATTAATATGAAAAGTCTCATTAAGTTTGTATGTAGATTCCGGACCTTTTGGAAGGGAAACCCAAACATTTGATGGTACATCATCTACAATATCCCAACCTATCCATTCTGATTGTGCAGAACCGACTGAATTAAAGGCTGTTACGTATGCACTATAATGCCCAAGTTTATCAAAAGTCGCGGCACAATAACTACTATCGTCGGATAATTGATTAAAAGATCCTTCCCAATAATTTTCTGTAATTCCGTTATAAGTTCTGAATATATTCAAATAATAGTATTCTGCCCAATCTGCACCGAATGATATTTTAACATCTGTATTAGGCAAATATGACGATTCAGCTCCATTCGGCAACGAAATCCAGACATTGCTTGGAGCTTGTGTGAAATTACTTACATTCCCACCGGATTTATTTGAAATATACCAAATATAACTTATTTTTGATATTACTGCGTCTTGTGATAGACCTCCGTTATTAATATAACATGAAGTTAAGGGAATTCGTCCATAGGGGTACCTGCTTAACGTTTCAGCACAGTAAAACGTGTCAGTCGCTGCTTCATAATCGGTAAGAAGTACGGTATGCATTGGATTACTTCCACAGTATATTACTATACCTTCCGGATGTTCATTTAACATTGATATAAAATATGATTTTTTGTTATTAGTTAAATTATTGGTCCTCGAGGCATTCATACCAAGCACATCGGTAATTGTTGCACGTACAGAAACACCATTTGTTGTTATTTTTTTGCTATAATTTGTGTGGGTTATATTTTCCCAACCACTTATTCCGTCAATTATTGCTCGTCTGCGAAACATGTTGAGGCATGAAGTAAAAACACAGGTACTGTCACCATCAGCAGGTTGATGAAGAAAAACAGACGATCGATTAATATCATCAAAAGTTACAGCATTAGATGTAATTGAAAAATCAGAAACAAAAAAATAAGATATAAATAAAACCAGAACAAGTGTTATGCACAAAAAATTGTTTAATATTTTCTTCATTATTATCACCTTATATGCAATTTTAAACAAAATTTAGTTTGGTTTGAAATATATTAACACAATATTTTTGCATTATTGTCTACTATCATAGACCACATTTTATGCCATTATGTTTACCCTTTATCTAAAGAGGTGTTGTAAATGATCGGTTTTGATAAAGTGGCAATAAGCGTAGTTATAAGAAGAGAGAGAAAGGGAAAAAAGCTGTCACAAGAGGTCTTAAGCGGGCTTGCGGGGATTTCAAGAAGTCATCTGGCTATGATTGAAAACGGTACTAAAAATCCCAATTTTGAAACACTCTGGAAAATATCTATTGCATTCAATATGCACCCTTATGAGCTTGTTCAACTTATAGAAGAAGAAATAAATGCAAAAAACGGAAACTCTGAACAAAAATAGAGTTTCCGTTTTATATTGCCTTTCACTATAGAAAAAACCGCACACCCTGAGGTGTGCGGTGATACTGCATAAAATATCTTATTTGAGAGATACCTTTGCGCCAGCTTCTTCGTGCTTTGCCTTTGCAGCTTCTGCATCGTCCTTGGAGATGCCTTCCTTGAGAGCCTTGGGAGCAGCTTCAACAGCAGCCTTAGCTTCAGCAAGACCAAGACCTGTGAGTTCACGAACAGCCTTGATAACCTTGATCTTAGCAGCAGCGTCGAAGGATTCGAGAACTACGTCGAATTCTGTCTTTTCTTCAGCGGCAGCAGCTTCACCTGCAACGGGAGCAGCAACAGCAACTGCAGCAGCAGCGCTTACGCCAAATCTTTCTTCTACTTCTTTAACAAGTTCGCTGAGCTCAAGAACTGAGAGTTCAGCAACTGCATCAACAATAGCAGTAATCTTTTCAGATGCCATTTTAATTTTCCTCCAAATAATAAATATAGTAATTTTTTTAATTTAGTGATACAGCAAATTATTCTGCTGCTTCTTCAGCTGCGGGTGCAGCCTCTTCAGCTTCAGCTGCGGGAGCAGCTTCGCCGTCCTTATCAACTATAGCCTGAATTACACGTGCAAATGAAGCCATAGGAGCCTGGAATGCCATACAAACAGTAGCAAGGAGCTGTTCCTTTGAGGGAAGCTTTGCAAGAGAATCGATCTTTTCAAGAGAGATAAGTTCACCGTCAAGGAAACCTGCCTTGATCTTGAAGTTATCATTCTTTTCAGCAAACTTTGAGAGAATTCTTGCAGCTGCAACATAGTCTTCCTTACTTGTAGCAACAGCTGTTGTTCCGTTAAGAACATCATCCATAGCTGCGAGTGCGGTACCTTCGATAGCGAGACGGATAAGAGTGTTTTTAGCAACACCGTATTCAACACCTGCTTCTCTGAGTTCCTTACGAAGCTTTGTATCATCAGCAACAGAAATACCCTTGTAGTCAACTACGACACCTGCTACAGCACCGTCGAACTTTTCTTTAAGAGCAGCTACCTGAGCCTTCTTTTCTTCTAAAACCTTTACGCTTGGCAAATTTTTTCACCTGCCTTATGAAAAATAATAAATATAGCCCTTCCGCCGGAATCCGCGAAAGGGCATAAAAACCTTAGTTTCTATATCCATTCCTCGGCAGGCGGTTAAACTTACGCAATAAATGCACCTGCTGTCTTAAGAACAGCAACATTGGTATGATATCATATGACAAAGACTTTGTCAAGATATTTTTTAATTATTCAGCAGACTTAAGAACCTTGTTGGGGTTGATTCTGATACCTACGCCCATTGTTGATGTAACAACACAGGAACGGATATACTGACCCTTTGCTGCTGCGGGCTTTGCCTTGAGAATAGCATCAAGAAGAGTTGCATAGTTCTCATAGAGCTTTTCTGCACCGAAGGAAGCCTTACCGATGGGGCAGTGGATGATGTTTGTCTTATCAAGTCTGTACTCGATCTTACCTGCCTTAGCTTCGTTAACAGCCTTAGCAACGTCGGGAGTAACAGTACCAGCCTTGGGTGAAGGCATAAGTCCGCGGGGACCGAGAACCTTACCGAGACGGCCAACAAGACCCATCATGTTGGGAGCTGCGATACAAACGTCGAAATCCATAAAGCCTTCGCCCTGGATCTTAGCAACGAGTTCTTCTGCACCGACGATTTCTGCACCTGCTTCTTCAGCAGCCTTTGCTTCGTCGCCCTTTGCGAATACGCAAACTCTTACGCTCTTACCTGTACCGTTGGGAAGAACAACAGCGCCTCTGACCTGCTGGTCTGCGTGACGTGAGTCAACACCGAGACGAACGTGAACTTCAACAGTTTCATCAAATTTTGCCTTTGCAGTTTCAATTGCAAGTGCGAGTGCATCAGTTGCTTCATAGAGCTTTGCTCTGTCAACAAGCTTAGCACTTTCAATATACTTCTTACCGTGTTTCATATTTCTCTACCTCCGCGGATCAATCAACAACAGTAACGCCCATGCTGCGAGCTGTACCTGCTATCATACTCATAGCTGTTTCGATAGTAGCAGCGTTAAGGTCGGGCATCTTCTGTTCTGCGATCTTTCTGACCTGTTCCTTTGTGATTGAAGCAACCTTAGTCTTGTTGGGAACACCTGAGCCGCTTTCAATTCCGCAAGCTTTCTTAATAAGAACAGCAGCGGGGGGAGTCTTTGTAACGAATGTGAATGAACGGTCAGCGTAAACTGTGATGATAACGGGGATGATAAGACCCATATCATTCTTTGTTCTTTCGTTGAATTCCTTGGTGAACTGCATAATGTTAACACCGTGCTGACCGAGAGCGGGACCTACAGGGGGAGAGGGAGTTGCCTTACCTGCAGGGATCTGAAGCTTAATAAAGCCTGTAACTTTCTGTGCCATAATTGCACCTCCAAAAAAAATGTGGTAGTGGCGGCGCGTAACAACGCACCTCCCACAGCATCCCGTGGGGACACTATAACAAGACCGGTATACGGTCTGATTACCATAAATTATTAATCGACAGCGGACTCTACCTGATCAAGGCCGAGTTCAAGCGGTGTGTCACGTCCCATCATAGAGATAATAACGCGTACCGTGTCGTTTTCAATGTCGATATTATCAACAACACCTGAGAATCCGTCAAATGAGCCGCCGATAACGGTAACAAGGTCGCCCACCTCATAGCCAACGGTAACTGTACGTTTCTCAACACCGATTTTAATGATCTCTTCCTCAGTGAGAGGAACAGGTCTTCCTTCGGGGCCTACAAAACCTGTAACACCCCTGGTATTACGTATGATATACCATACTTCATCTGTCATCTTGTTTTCCTCAGCCTTATCATCATAGGCGACGGCGAGTTTAACAAGCACATAACAAGGGAAAAGCTTGCGGACAACTTCTTTTTTCTTGTCGTCCTTAATTTCCACAACGGTTTCGGTAGGAACACAAACCTCAAGTATCTGATCTCTCATACCGCGGTTTTCGGCTACCTTAAGAATGTTATCGGCTACCTTATTTTCATAACCGGAATATGTATGGACCGCATACCATTTATAATCGTCAAACATGGTTGTCCTCCTGTAACTTACGGCTACGTGTTATAGCTGAATTATTCAGCCTCAGTAGTCTCTTCTTCTGTGGTTTCTTCTTCTGAAGTTACTTCTTCGGTAGTTTCCTCTTCAGTAGTTTCTTCTTCAGTAGTTTCACCTTCTGAAGTTTCTTCTGAATCGGAGCTTTCTTCTTCTGAAGCAGCTTCTGCAGATGTGGTTTCTGCAACAAGTTCTGTAGCTTCTTCTGTAGCTTCTTCTGTGGTTTCTTCAATTGCGAACTGCTCGCCAAGGCTTATTGCGCCCTGCTTTCCGAGATCAAACAACTCGGTAAGACCCAAGTCTACAAGGAAAACTGCGATTGAAACAATTGCAATAGTAGCAAGAACTACACCCGAATTTTTCATAACCTGTGCACCTGTGGGCCATACAACCTTCTTACAGGTACCTACGAAATCTTTACAGAACTTCTTGACAGCAGCAGTGCCGCGTGAGAAGGGATTGCCTTCTTTCTTAGGCTTGCTCTGCTTGATTCTCTCTTCTTTAGCCTTCTTGGCAGCCTTTTCAGCTTCCTTCTGAGCTTTGAGAGCTTCTTTGTCGATGTTCTTATCAGCCATAGTAATTTCTTCCTTTCTAAAGCATCACAACAAGAGCATCCCTTGACAAAGGAACACTCCGTTTTTTGCCTTAATTACTTGGTTTCTCTGTGGAGAGTGTGCTTTCTGCAGAATCTGCAGTACTTGTTCATCTCCAGACGATCGGGTGAATTCTTCTTGTTTTTCATTGTGTTGTAATTGCGCTGCTTGCATTCTGTACAAGCAAGAGTAATTTTAACTCTCATAACGGCACCTCCAATTAATGTTAGCCTCCCTCCGGTTCAACAAAGCGGCGAATTCTACCGCATGTTTCAGGGCACAAAAAAAGAACCCTCGCAGAGGTATAAATACTATACCACAAGGGTTCAATTAAGTCAATAGTTTTTTTTCAGCTTTTTAAACAAATGCGAAGCACTGAATTGCCTTTTTATATACTTTTACATTAATATTGTGAAGCTCTGTTCCGAATGCGGCAAGAGCTGCATCATTCTTATTTCCGCAGGAGGCTGCAAACTGCTCGCCTATACGGATATCTGTTTTTCCGTCATTATCCTTAAGACAAAGATAATAGAATGAAAAGGCGGTGGACTTTGAAAGCTCCTCATAGAAATCGGGGGAAACATCCTCAAGCACATCATAAAGCTCTGATACGGCAACTGTCGAAAGCATTGCCGAAGGCAAAAAATTATCAAGACAGTATTCTGCGGAAAAAACAGAAAGAATTTTGATCTGCAAAAGAATTTCTTCTGTTATTTCAATTCCCAGACGTGAAGCCAGCTGTTGGAGCTCATCAGGTGCTGCTCTGTATGAAAAAGCACTTACGATATTTGCACCGAGAGCCTTCGCCTTTGCGGAATTTCCGTTAAAGCGCTGATTCTTGGTTTCGTTTATAAGCTGAATAACATCAAACACGTCTTCTTTTTTCAGCTGGGACGCACCTGCAATTTTCATATCACTGTCTTCATTAAAAATACTCATAGCTTCCTCCGTGGGATAAATTATCAGGTTTCTGCAGCCTGATTCTTTTTCATAAGTCTTTTCTGTTTTGCCTTGAAGCCCAAAAGCTCCTGAAGCTGTGCCTTCGGTGCAGCCACAGAACCAAGTGTGAGAGCCTGTCTGTTATAAAGGCCCTTGAAGCAGCTGCCGCCCGTTGTAAGCAGGTTATTTTTCTTTGCATACTGCAGAAGTTCAGCAACCTTTTCTTCACAGCAGACAGGATTCCATACCTCTATACCGTCAAGCCCCATTGCAACATATCTGGTAATTTCATCCTCGATGGAATAGCAGCCTGCATATGAAAGCACTGCAATTCCGCCTGCGGAATGAATTTCTGAAATGACCTCATCCACCCCTGCGAATGAGGGCTTTACTATTATATTATTCTCACTTTCCGCTGAAAATAACTCATTATATACTTTTCCGTAAAAAGAATCTGCAACACCGCATTCCATAAGGGCATGCATAATATGCTGAGGATACATATTTGTTGATCCTGAAGCACATCTCTTCATAAGCTCTGCCGATACGGGATAGCGCTGTGCCGCCTTAAGCATCATATACTGAGATGCACGTTTTCTTGCGACCGTATTACGGTGGCAAAGTCCCTCAAGACGATCGGGATGCTCGGGAAGATAGCAAAGAATATGTACCTCTTTTCCCGTTTCCTTGTCCGTTGAAGAAATTTCAACACCGGGAACAACCTTGACACCGTTACGTTCTCCGATTATTTTTGCTCTGACTGTACCTGCAAGACAATCGTGATCGGTAATTGCAATTGTTTCAATTCCTACACTTTTTGCAAGAGCGATTATTTCTTCTATTCCCATAGAACCGTTTGACAATCGGGTATAGCAATGTAAATCTCCGCTCAAAAAAATGACCCCCTTAAATCTTTTCTGTCTCCACCTTGGTCAAATTAACCTGTTTTTTATATAAAATAAGAACAAATCACCCAAAAAATATGTCCTCAATATGAATTCATTCAAAAAAACCGTATATTCTGCCTCAGTATATACTATGATTATATACTGTTTGCTCTTTATTTTCAAGAGTTTTTATGTTATTATATATAAAAACTTTTAATATTGAGGTAATATAAAATGAATAAGATCCTTCTCGGACTTTCGGGCGGTATTGATTCTGCCGCTGCGGCAGCATTGCTGAAAGAACAGGGGTATACCCCGGTGGGCTGCTATCTTTTTCTTACAGAAGACTCCCTCAGCGACAAATCATCATATGAAAGAGCCGCCGCTGTTGCAGAAAAGCTTGGCATTGAGCTTGTTACGGCAGACTATACCGACAGATTCAAAGAAAATGTTACAGATTATTTTATAAAGGAATATCTTTCGGGACGCACACCGAACCCCTGTATCCGCTGTAACCCTACGGTAAAAATACGTTCACTTATTGACACGGCGGACAAATACGGAATTGACAAAATAGCAACAGGCCACTATGCGCTCACCTCTTACAGTGAAAAATACAATATGACCGTGCTTGAGGCTGCCCCCTCAAAAAAGGATCAGAGCTATTTTCTTTACAGGCTCTCTTCTTCTCAGATAGCAAGAATTATATTCCCCCTGGGAAGCTTCACCGACAAAGAGGCTGTAAGAGAGTATGCAAGAAATATTTCCCTTCCCAATTCGGGAGCGCCCGACAGTCAGGAAATATGCTTCATCCCCGACGACAATTATATAAAATATATCTGCACTCATTCGGACTTTGTGCCCAAAAAAGGCAATTTTATTGACACTGAAGGCAATATAATCGGAACTCACAGCGGAATTATAAACTATACGGTGGGTCAGAGAAAGGGACTCGGTGCTTTCGGAGAGCCGAGATACGTAAAAGAAATAAACGCCCGCGATAATACAGTGACACTTTGTAAAAAGGACGAACGCTTCGCCGGTTCTCTCAGAGCAGCTGAGCTTTCCTTCTGTACAAAGCTTACCTCGGAAAGCTTTACCGCAGACGTAAAAATAAGAAGCACCGCAAAGGCGGCACCCGCAGAAATCACGGTAAAAGACGGAATTATGGAGGTCAGCTTCCGTGAAAAGGTTCTTGCCCCCACTCCCGGGCAGTCCGCCGTTATATATGACGGCAGCACGGTTATCGGCGGAGGAATAATTCTTTGATCAACAGATTATCACACCCGTAGGCCCGGCTTTATTATATATTACAATTGCTTTACAGTTATTGACTTTTCAGGCAGGTTTTTCTATAATATTTTTATTATCATTGCTTTGTATGAAAGGAGTATGCAACAATGAAGAAAGGTTTTACAAAAATTCTGACTTTATTCACAGTAAGTATTTCTCTGCTTTTTTGCTTATCAGCTGCAGCAAACGCAGCTCTTACAGGCGACATTGCAGGCGATGACAAAAAAGTTACGGCATCAGATGCAAGAATTATTCTTCGCGCCTCTGTAGGCCTTGAATCTCTTACAGACGAAGAAAAGTCTGTAGCTGATACCAACGAAGACGGAAAAATCACAGCAAGTGATGCAAGAGACGTGCTCAGAATGAGTGTCGGACTCGATGAAGTAAGACATTATTATACAAAAACCGTAATAAAGCCATCAACCTGTTCCGATCCCGGCAGATATCTGAGAACCTGCACAGAATGTGATGATAAATATGAGGAAGACGGCACTCTCCTTCCCCACACATATCCCACACCCGAGGTTCTTATTGACGTAACCTGCGAAACAGACGGTCTTGTTCAATATGTCTGCAAGGTATGCGGTGAAGCAAAGGAAGAAGTAATAAAGGCGGGACACGTATGGGACGGCACTGCCACCTGTACAGAAGGCAGCACCTGTATCAGAGGCGGCCACAAGGGTGAGCCTCTCGGTCACACAACAGACTGGGGCAAATGCACAAGATGCAAGGTATTCATCACAGAGAAGTATGAAGAAGCTGCAGCCGTAATTAAAGAAGAAATTCCCCATGCAATAAAGAAATCAGAAGAAGGCTATGCAAAAATCAACGAAAGCATCGGTGCTGCCGGCTGGCTTAAAAAATATGCCTCCGAGGCAAAGCCCATGTATGAAGAAGCAAAGGCTTCCTATCAGGCTGCATACGATGCCTGTGCAGAAATTCCGGAATTTGCATCAATAAAGGCTAACCTCAAGAAAGCTCTCAGCAATACCGATAAGATACTGAAGCAGATCGATGTAATTCTTGCTACTTCAAAAGTAACAGACAGCAACTATCTTGATCTCACCGGCAAAATCGACACACCTCAGTGGGCAAACGATACACTTAATTCCAAGCTCACAAAAGCAATTATCTGGTAAATAAAAAAAACATAAAATTATCGCTGTTTCCGAAAAAACGGAGACAGCGATATTTTTTTCAGACTGAAAATATCAGAATCTTATTCTGAAGCTTTTCACCTCAAAGGGCTTTATGTTAAACGAGAATGAATCTCCCGTTACGGCAATTTCATCCTTATCGGATTCCATAAGATCACATTCACATACGCTGAAGCTTCTGTCTGAAAGAGTGAGCGTAACCTCACCCGAATGTGCATTTGTTTCATATACACGGAGAATTATTCCGTCATTATCCTGAGCCTGCTTTATTGCATCAATCATAACAGCCTCATCCGACACCTTCACAAAGGAATACTCTGCTTTTTCTGATTTTCCCTTTTCCGAAAAAACTGCCTTAAGAGGAATATTTTCCTTAAATGCCTCTTTCACGGTATCGGCATCGTCCCAGCGGTTTTCGTGAACATACACGCCGTAACGGAAGGAGGAAATTCCCTTATCAGCCGTAGCATCCGGAAGAATGGGAGCACGCATAAGAGTAATTCTCATTACATCCTTATCTATATCATAGCCGTATTTACAATCATTGATAATCGAAACACCCATATCCCCCTGAGAAAGGTCTGCCCATTTGTGCGCACAGCACTCAAACATTGCCTTTTCATATGAATTATTTGCATACGTAGGTCTTTCAAGTGCACCGTGTGCAATTTCATATGTAGCAATACGTGAGCGTATGTCAAGAGGGAATTCCGCTTTCAGAACCTTTTCGGTTTCGTGCCAATCAACCGTTGTATCAAAAATCAGAGTTTTTGCATCATGTGAAAGAATAATATCCTGAGTTACGGTTGACTTATTAAAAGAATGAACTGTTCTTATCACAGCTCTTACCGGGGTGTGTTCAATCAGCTCAACCGAATCAGCCTTTTGGAGATACCACATTTTCATCTTATAGTCATTTTCAAGATTCCATGCGCTTTCGTGAATGGGCTTATCGTGGGAAATACTGAGAAGATTGCCCTTTTCTCTGAGAATATTCTTTCCTATTTTTTTATTGATAAGTGC
>JAZSNB010000034.1:0-34388 GCA_045536195.1 Acutalibacteraceae bacterium | reverse complement strand
CGGCTGCGATGCCCTCTGCTTCAGCCTTTCCGGCGGCAATACGCTCTCCCTCTGCTCTTTCGGCAGCAATACGCTCTGCTTCACCCTTTTCGGCTGCGATGCGCTCTGCTTCCGCTTTTTCGGCTGCGATGCGCTCTGCTTCCGCTTTTTCGGCAGCAATGCGCTCTGCCTCCGCTTTTTCGGCAGCGATACGCTCTGCCTCTGCTTTTTCGGCAGCAATACGCTCTGCTTCAAGCCTTAAAGCTTCAGCTCTCTTTTCTGCCTCATAAGCTTCGCTTTCGCGGCGGCTGTTCTCTTCTGCTTCGGATGCTTTTTCAGATGCTTCTTCATAATCGTCTTCTGCTGAGACAATACCTGTCTCTGAAGCTTCTTCTCGCTCTTCTTCAGTGTCGCCGAGCGTCTGTCTCTGAGCATCTGAGATTTCACCTTCTGCTTCAGCTTCGGCGATTTCCCCGAAGACCTCTGTAAATAAAGCTTTAAGAGCTTCGGTGCCGTCTTCATTGTCTTCTTTCGGAGTGTAGTTAATGTAGTCTTCAGAGTTGACGAGTTCACTGAGCGAATCCCCTTCCATTTCTTTATCGGTAGCTGTTTCAAACAGACTCTTTGCAAATGCTTCGGGTGAGAAGGGCTGAAGGTCATCTATGCCTTCGCCCACACCTATAAACTTAACGGGAAGCTTAAGGTCATTCTTGATTGAAAGCACAACGCCGCCTCTGGCAGTACCGTCAAGCTTTGTGAGAACGATACCCGTAAGCTCGGCAACATTCATAAATTCCTTTGCCTGGTTTACTGCATTCTGACCTGTTGTGGCATCAAGCACAAGAAGAATTTCACGGTCGGCATAGGGAAGCTCCTTATCGCAGACTCTGTAGATCTTACCGAGCTCATCCATAAGATTTTTCTTATTGTGAAGACGTCCTGCAGTGTCGCAGATAATTATGTCGCAGTCTCTTGCAATACCTGCCTGTATGGTGTCGTACACAACTGCGGCAGGGTCTGCGCCCTCTTTGTGCTTTATAATTTCAACATCGGCTCTCTTTGCCCACACATCAAGCTGGTCTATAGCAGCCGCACGGAAGGTATCCGCAGCACCGAGAATAACCTTTTTGCCCTGTGCTTTATACATAGCAGCCATTTTGCCGATGCTTGTGGTTTTACCTGCACCGTTTATACCGATAACAAGAATTACCGAAGGAATGGTAACAAGTCCCATGTCCTCACCGCCGTAAAGCAGATCGGCTATAATATTCTGAAGCTCTTTTTTAACTTCTGCCGTGCTTTTGATTTTTTCACTCTTTACTCTGGCTCTCAGCTCCTCAACCACCTGCACAGCGGTATTTACACCAACGTCAGACATAACAAGGATTTCTTCAAGCTCTATAAAAAGATCATCCTCAAATGAATCAAATGCATCAAGCATTTCATCAATGGCACCTGCCATTTTATTTCTGGTCTTTCCGAGACCAAAATTTATTTTACTGAAAATTCCCATTTTTTATCTCCTTTCGAGATATCATAATCTGTAGCTCGGATAATTATTTATTCTTCTAATTTCAGTTTTTCTACCATTTCCGCAGTTTTGAGTTCAAGAAGCTTTGACACGCCGTGCTCCTGCATGGTTACACCGTAAAGCATGTCAGCCTCTTCCATTGTACCTCTTCTGTGGGTTATAAGGATAAACTGAGTATCCTCGGTCATCATACGCACATACTGTGCATATCTCAGCACGTTTACATCATCAAGTGCGGCTTCAACCTCATCAAAGATGCAAAACGGTGCCGGACGTACCTTCAGAATTGCAAACAGCAGAGCAATTGCGGTAAGTCCTTTTTCACCGCCCGAAAGAAGGGACAAGGATTTTACATTCTTTCCCGGAGGCTGTGCTTTTATTTCAATATTACACTCAAGAATGTCATTTTCATCCTCAAGCACAAGCTCTGCACTTCCGCCGCCGAAAAGACTTGTAAAGGTCTCCTTAAAACCGTTGTTTATAGCATCAAATCTGTCTCTGAACTGCTCAGCCATTTTTGATGTGAGCTCATCTATCATTTTAAGAAGCTCTTTCTTGGATTTTTCAACATCATTTACCTGCTCTGACAAAAATTCATACCTTGAAAGCACTTCTTTGTATTCATCAATTGCAGCGACGTTTACACTGCCCAAAGCCTTTATCTGTCCTTTAAGCTCAGAAAGCCTTTTCTGCGCCTTTGATACGGATTCTATTTCGGGACAGACCTCTTCAGCCTCTCTTCTGGTAAGTGCATATTCGTCAAAGAGCTTTCTTTCTATATCCTGCTGCTCTTTTTCAAGATATGCCTTCTTTTCCTCAAGTCTTATAAGCTCACCGCTTATTTTTTCACGCTCTTCAGTCCTTTCACGCTCTTCGCTGCGCTTGTCCGTAACACTCTTTTCAAGCTCCTCACGCTTTCTGATAAGACCTCTTATCTCATCATCACCGTGAGAAATCTCCTTGCGCAGCTCCTCGCAGGCTCTTCGCGTTTCTTCAGCAGCAACAGTAAGCTCTTTGTTCTTTTCGTCAAGCTCCCTTATTTCTGCTGCAAGACTGTCTTTTCTTTCTGCAGATGCTTCTTTTCTTCTCTTCAGAGAAATAACCGCTTCCTTTTTTGCTTCCGATTCCTTCACAAAAGAAACGGTACGCATATTCACTTCGGAAATCTCTTCATTTATTTTTTCTCTTTCCTTAAGAAGCGAATCTCTTCCGCCGGTGAGAGCAGCAAGCTTTTTCTCCTTTTCGGTTGTCTGAGAAACAATCTTTTCTTTTTCTTCATTTGCGATACGGATATTTTCTGCAAAATATTCTGTTCTCTCTTCCGATTTAAGAAGCTCATTTTCAGCCTCTTCAATATCCTTTATCACATTTTCAAGAATGGAACGCTTTACAGACAGCTCGCTTTCATAATGAAGCCTTGCTTCACGGCTTCTGAGAAGCTCGCCGCGGCTTCCTTCAAGGTCTGCCTTTTCCTTTGAAAGAGCTTCAGCTGCGGTTTTAAGCTCCGAATAGCTGAATGCAACCTTATCGGCAAGGCTTTCGCATTCCTTCTTTATTTTTTCAATCTCATTCTTTCTTGCCAGGAAGCCTGAGTTTGATATCTTTGAACCGCCTGTCATCGAACCGCCCGCATTCACGACCTGTCCGTCAAGAGTTACGATTTTGAACTTATAATTATATTTTTTTGCCATGCTGACCGCACAGTCAAGATCCTCACATACGGCTATTCTGCCTAAAAGAGATTTAATTATTTCGGAATAGATGTCGTCAGCCTTTACCAGTCTGTATGCAAGCTCAACAAATCCGAAACAGTCATCAAGTCCTTTTTCTTCAAGAACCCTTCCCTTTATTGCATTAAGCGGAAGAAATGTGGCTCTGCCGGCTGAAGAGTGCTTCAGCATATTGATGGCCTTCTTTGCATCGTTCTCCGTTTCGGTAACAATATCCTGAATGGCATTTCCCAATGCGGTTTCAACAGCAGTCTGATACTTTTCATCAACATTGATGAGAGTGGAAAGCGTGCCCCTGATTCCCGTGAGTGTACCTCTTGAGTGCTCACGCAAAACCGCCTTTACGCTTCCCTGGTAGCCCTCCATGTTCTTTTCGGTATCCTGCAGGAATTTAAGTCTTGATTCCTTGGATAAGAGAGAAAGCTTCAGCTCCTCGTTGTCCTTTTTGCGGCTGTCAAGTCTTTCTTCCGCTTTTCTGAGCCTTATTTCATAGCCGGCAACGGAATTTTCAAGTGAAGTGCATTCCTCCTGAGTTTTCTCAGACTTTTCTGACAGAATGTTAATTTCACTGCGGACATCCGCTTCGTATGCTTTCTTTTCCGCAATGGTTTCTCTGAGCTTCCCTGCTCTTGCCCTGATTTCATCTGTGGAAGACACAGCAGCAGATATCATAATCTCTGTCTGTGAAAGCTTCAGAGCCAATGCCGACAGCTCTTCATTGAGAGAGTTATACTCTTCGGCATATTCCTCGTCGCTCTTTTTAAGTCCGGTAAGACGGCCTGTAAGTGCTTCAAGCAGCTCCTGCTCTTTTTCTATATTATAATGTAATGCTTCAATAAGCTTTTCATTTTCTTCTATTTCTTTTATGATACCGCTGTCTTCGGCATCCTCAAGCTCCATATCTCTTGTTATACGAAGAGCTGTTTCCTTGTTATGCGCAATTGAATTCTCAAAAACAAGTGCCTTTGATTCAAGAGAGGATGCCTCTTCCTCAAGCTTTTCTCTGCGGTTTCTTATCTGCTCCATACGGATATTGATATCTCTTGTGCCGTCGGCAGCTGAATCAATATCACGGGAAAGCTGCTCAAGCTTTTCTCCCGCAGCCTCATACTGTGCACGGGCAACCTCAATTTTATGTCCCTGTTCACGAATCTGACCCGAGCTGTTTTTGAGTATATTGACCCAGAGACCTATTTCAAGATCCTTTTTCTCGGCGGCATACAAGAGAAACTGCTGTGCCTTTATGCTCTGCTTTTCAAGCGGGCCCACACGAGACTGAAGCTCTGACACAATGTCTCTCAGACGAACAAGATTTTCTTCTGCCTGATCAAGTCTTTTGAGTGCGTCTGCCCTTCTGTAGCGGTATGCTGAAATACCTGCCGCCTCTTCAAGCATATCACGGCGGTTTTCACTTTTTGCAGAAACCATTTCTTCAATTCTGCCCTGCCCCACCATTGAATAACCGTCACGGCCGAGTCCCGTGTCCATAAACAATTCGTGCACGTCCTTAAGCCTTACGGTTGAGCCGTTTATAAGATATGAGCTGTCACCCGAACGGTAGTATCTTCTTGTTACGGATACTTCCTTTTCGGGATTATTGAGTGATGAATCCTGATTATCAAGCTTAAGCGTTACCTCTGCAAAGCCCTGCGGACGGCGGTCTTTTGTTCCGCTGAAAATAACATCCTCCATTTTTGAGCCTCTGAGTGATTTTGTTGACTGTTCGCCAAGAACCCAGCGCACCGCATCGGAGATATTACTCTTGCCCGAGCCGTTGGGACCGACAACAGCTGTAACACCCTTGCCGAAATTCAGAACTATTTTGTCCGGAAAGGACTTGAAGCCCTGCATTTCCAATGCTTTTAAATACATTGATTTTTTCCTTTCATTATGTTTTTATCAAAACATTATATTCTTTAAGGGAGCTGTCTCCCGTTATTTTTATCCTTTTACCCTGCTTCTCAAAATACTTTATATTAGATTTTTTATGACCTGATGCTTTTGAAATTTCCGTGCTCTTCACAAATATCTCATAGCTTGCAGCTTTTCTGCCGTCAAGCTTTTCTGCGATCAGCTTTTTATATATTTCACTTTCGCAAAGCTCTCTGAATGCGGGATGATACACTCCCGCAACGAAGCCCTCCTCCACATTTCCGCCTGAATGAAGACCCATTCTTATTACTTTTATATTATTTTCATAAAACATCATAAGAAGCTGTGAACACAGCCTTATGCTGTCTTCAAGCTTTTCGGGAACATATTTTCCTTCGTTATAAAGTCTTTCAAGCTTTGTTCCCGTCAGCACCGCCGTGGGATATATTCTTACCGTATCGGGAGCTAAAGAAATAAATCTCTGTGCGGTATATATATCCTTTTCGGGCGATGAACCGTAAAGCCCTGTCATCATCTGAAGCCCCAGAGAAAAGCCGTAGCTTTTTATAAGCGAAGCCGCTTTTTCCGTGTCTTCGGGAGTATGTCCCCGCTCATTGAGTGACAGCACATCGCTGCACATACTCTGAGCACCCAGCTCTATAGCTGTTACATTATATTTTTTAAGGAGAGTCAGAACCTCATCATCAATGCAGTCGGGTCTTGTTGAAACTCTTATACCCGAGAAATACTTTTCCTGATACGGCTTTGCCGTTTCAAGATAGGAAATCATAAGCTCTTTATCAATTGCAGTAAAAGAACCGCCGAAAAAAGCAATTTCGCTGTCAGCTCTGCTGTAATTTCCCGATGAAGCAATCTCACAGGCATTTTTTATATCTTCAGACTTAAGACCTGCCGTTTTTCCCGATATTATTTTCTGATTGCAGAAAATACAGGAATTGGGGCAGCCGAGATGAGGCACAAACAAGGAAACATTTATATGCTTCATGCCTTTATACCCATAAGAATAAGTGCTTCCTTTGCAGCTGCCTGCTCAGCCTTTTTCTTTGAATGTCCGCTTCCCGTGCCTATACAGTTTGAATTAAGAAAAACCTCAACGGTAAATGTCTTATCGTGGTCAGGACCGCTTTGTGCAGCAAGGGAATATGTAAGATGCTCGTCAGGATTTTTCTGAATAACCTCCTGCAGAAGAGTTTTATAATCCGTTGCCTGTACCGTATCTGTTGTGGTTTTGGACACAAATCTGAGAACGAATTTTTCTGCCTGGTCCATTCCGCCGTCAAGATAAATGGCGGCAATAACAGACTCAAAAGCATCGGAAAGTATTGACGGGCGCTCTCTTCCTCCTGTCATAATTTCGCCCTTTCCGAGAAGAACATGCTCACCGAGATTAATTTCAGCGGCAAACTGAGCCAAAGATTTTTCACAGACTGCGTTTGCACGAAGCTTTGTAAGCTCGCCCTCGGGACGGTCCGACAATGACTTAAAAAGATATTCAGCCGTGATAAAGCCGAGCACGGAGTCTCCGAGAAATTCAAGACGCTCATTGTCACGCTTATTGCCCTTTTCATTGGCATATGAAGAGTGCGTAAGCGCAAGCCTCAGAAGCTCCTTATCCTTAAATTCATAACCGATATTTTTTTCAAGCTCTTTCATACTACCCTCACCTGATTTCTTAAACCGGAACAGTTATAATAAATTATTCTCCCTAAGATATTTTTCAAGAGACCTTTCTGCCCTGAGACAAATAGCGGCATAGCGCTCACGCTTGTCCCTGATTTTTTCTTCATAGGCAGGCAAAAGTCCTATTGCAGCTCCCATAGGCTGAAAATGCTTTGCTTCGCTTTCCTCTATATAACGCGAGAGCGCACCAAGCATTGTATCCTCAGGAAGAAGAATCCCGTTTTCACCTTTATAATGTCTTACCGCATTGATACCTGCAATAATGCCCGATGCGGCAGATTCCATATAACCCTCAACACCCGTTATCTGACCCGCAAAGAAGATATCAGGGTTACTTTTCATATTGAAATAAGAAGTAAGCACCGTGGGAGAATTCAGGAAAGAATTCCTGTGCATCACTCCGTATCTCACAAAGCGTGCTTCTTTTAGTGCGGGAATCATTGAAAATACCCTTTTCTGCTCGGGGAATTTAAGATTTGTCTGAAATCCCACAAGATTATACATAGTACCCGCTTTATTCTCTTTTCTCAGCTGCAATACTGCCCAGGGTCTGTGTCCCGTAGAAGGATCAACGAGCCCCACAGGCTTCATAGGACCGAAGCGTATTGTGTTTTCTCCCCGCTTTGCCATAATTTCTATAGGCATACAGCCCTCGTATATTTCTTTTCCTTTTTCAAAATCATGAAGGATAACACTCTCGGCATTAATAAGCTCACGGTGAAATTCTTCATATTCTTCCTTGTTCATAGGGCAGTTTATATAATCGTCGGCACCGCCCTTATCATACCGCGACTGAGTAAATGCTCTTGTCATATCAATGCTGTCTGCCTCCACAATGGGAGCAGCCGCATCATAGAAGCTTAAATTTTCACCGCAGAGAGCTTTTATATCCTCACTGAGCTTTTCACCGGCAAGAGGACCTGCAGCAACGATAACCGTCCCCTCCCGCGGAATTGATGTGACCTCCTCACGGATAATCTCAATAAGTGGCTCGTTTTCAATTATTTCCGTTACTCTGCGGGAAAAATCCTCACGGTTTACCGCAAGTGCACCGCCTGCAGGCACCGAAGTTTCCTTTGCACACCTGACTGTTATGCTGCCGAGCTTCTCCATTTCATTTTTCAGAAGCCCCGCTGCCGAATCGGGACGGGAGGATTTAAATGAATTTGAGCATACAAGCTCACAAAGATTTTCGCTTTTATGTGCAGGTGAAAATTTTACGGGCTTCATTTCATACAGACGGCATTTTATACCCGCCGCAGCAATCTGCATTGCAGCTTCAACACCTGCAAAGCCGCCGCCGATCACCGTAATAAAATCATTCTTCATCTTTATCCTGCTTCTTTGAACCTTTTTTTGTATATCCGCATTTTTCGTCGAGACATTTAATTACATTTCCTCTTGAACGGAAAAGTGTTTTTCCGCAATCGGGACATATCTCCTTAGTGGGAGTATCCCAGGTCATAAATGTGCACTCGGGATAGCCTGAGCAGCCGAAGAAGGTGTGACCCTTCTTTGATTTTTTACTTATCACCTTGTTGCCGCATACAGGACAGCTTCCTTCTGTCTCAACCACAAAGGGCTTTGTGAATTTGCATTCGGGATAATTGGGACAGGCAAAGAATTTACCGAATCTGCCCACCTTTACCACAAGGTTAGTGCCGCACTTTTCACAGGGAATATCTGTCTTATCCTCTTCAAGACTTATTTTCACACCCTCCATTGATGCCTTTGCTTTTTTGAGGGTTTCTTCAAATTCATCATAGAAGCCGTGAAGCATTTTTATATAGTCATAACCGCCCTCTTCAATTTTATCAAGGTCGGCTTCCATACCTGCAGTGAATCTCGTGTTAACGATTTTCGGGAATTTATCCTTAAGAAGAGTAACAATTGCAGTACCAAGCTCTGTAGGTGCAAGCAGCTTTTTGGACTCTCTCACAACATAGTCTCTGTCAAGAATTATTGAAAGTATTGATGCATAGGTACTGGGTCTGCCCACACCTGTTTCTTCAAGTGCCTTGATAAGAGAAGCCTCGGAATATCTCAGGGGAGGCTGTGTAAAGTGCTGTTCATCCTTGATTTCCTTTACTTTGAGCTCTTTTCCTTCACTAAGCTCGGGAAGAGCAGACTGACTTTCCTCATCATCTGCATTGTTATCATAAAGCACACTGTAGCCGTCGAACCGCACGGTGTAGCCGCTTGCATTGAAAATACAGCAGCTTTCACTGTTTTCTTCCTTTGAGGCAACTATTTCGGCTTTTGTTGTATCCTGAACACAGTTTGCCATAAGAGAAGCGATAAAACGGCGCCAGATAAGATTATAAAGCTTATACTGCTCGCTTGTAAGCGATGACTTTGCCTTTTCGGGAGTGAGGTCAATAATAGAAGGTCTTATAGCCTCATGTCCGTCCTGTGCACCTTCTCTTGTCTTAAAATAACGGGGCTTTTCGGGAAGGTATTTTTCACCGTAATTCTCTTTGATAAAGTCGTTGCCCTGTGCTCTTGATTCCTCGGAAATTCTCAGTGAGTCTGTTCTCATATAGGTTATAAGACCCACAGAGCCTATTCCCTCAACCTCTACGCCTTCATAAAGCTCCTGAGCAACCTTCATCGTACGCTTTGCGGTAAAGCCGAGACGCTTTGATGCCTCCTGCTGAAGAGTGGATGTGATAAAGGGAGGAGAAGGCTGTTTTTTTCTTACGCCCTTCTTCACCTTGCCTACACGGAAAACAGCTCCGTCGAGCTTTTCAAGTATTTTATCCGTACCCTCTTTGTCGGTAAGCTTTACTTTTCCTGTTTCATCACCGTAAAAAGCTGCCTTGAATGCCTTTTTGTTGGGGGGAGAAGTAAGTGCTGCTTCTATTGTCCAGTATTCCTCGGGAACAAACCTTTTGATTTCGTCCTCTCTGTCAACAATAAGTCTCAGAGCAACACTCTGAACACGTCCTGCAGAAAGACCTCTTCTTATTTTCTGAGAAATAAACGGAGAAAGCCTGTAGCCGACAAGACGGTCAAGTATTCTTCTTGCCTGCTGTGCATTTACAAGATCAAGATCTATTTTTGACGGATTTTCAATTCCGTGCTGAACGCTCTTTTTGTTAATTTCATTGAATTTCACACGGTTAAGACTCTCTGTATCAAGTCCCAGAAGTGTTGCAAGATGCCATGAGATGGCTTCGCCCTCACGGTCAGGGTCAGTTGCGAGATAAACTGCATCACTTGCTTTTGCAAGCTCAGTGAGCTCAGCAATCAGCTTTTCCTTTCCTTTTATTACCGCATAATTGGGTTCAAAATCACGGCTCACGTCAACACTGAGTTTGTTGGAATGAAGATCTCTTACGTGACCCATGGAAGCTCTGACCTCAAAGCCTGAGCCGAGATATTTTTTTATGGTTTTTGCCTTTGCAGGCGACTCAACAATAACGAGTTTTGACATACTGAAATTTCTTCCTTTGATGTTATATATTTATTAAAATTAAATTTATCCAAACGGCAGTCTGCCGCTTATATTCTCTGTAAAAGTCCGCCGGGGATCGTTCTGACAAGCTGTTCTGCCTCAAGCTCAAACAACGCAAGCTGAACTGAAACGATATCCGTTCCCAGCATTTTCACGATATCATCCGTACCGAGAGCACCGTCGGCAAGCAGCTCATAAACTTCCTTTGCCGTACCGTTTAATGCAGGGTACGGTGCATCTGTTTGTTTCTCTTCCTTCTTATCCTGAATTTTCGTCTCCTGCAAAAAATTATCCGCAGGGAGCTTGGTTTCTTTTGTTACCGGCGCAACCCTTTTCTTTTTGTTCTTTTTCGGAAGCGCCATATCATCATATTTTAATGCGCCTCTTGCAACCGAAACAGGCTTGTTGCAATAGTTATCATTAAATGTTCCTTCGGAATAACACTCTCTGAAGGGGTAAGCAATATCACCTGCGTTATAAAAAATATATGCACCCTCTTCAAGCAGCTGCTCACAGCCTGCACTGTAGCATATTTCGGGAGCAGGCACATAAATGCGTCTTTGCTGCTTTTTTGCATGAGCTGCAGTATTAAGAGATCCGCTGCCCTCTGCTGCACAGGCTACAAGCACCGCACGGCTGAGTCCCGATATAATTCTGTTTCTGTCGGGAAATGAGCCTCTTGTCACACTCTCAAAGGGAAAAAGCTCCGTGATATAAACCCCGTTATTTTTGATTTCATCATAAAAGCTTCCGATGCGGTCCATATAACTGTCGCCGAGACCGCAGCCTAGCACACCTATTGTTTTTCCGCCTGCATTTACAGCTCCGCGGTGAGCAGCAGAGTCAATCCCGAAGGCAGCTCCGCTTACTATAACAGCACCTGTCTTTGAAAGATTATAGGCGGCATTTCCCGCAATCACTTCTGCTTTTTCGGTAGCCTCACGGCTTCCTACAATTGCAAACGCAACGGGATTTGCAAGGCACGACACATCGCCGTCAGCAAAAATCACATGGGGATAATCAGATATTTCAAGAAGACGTGCAGGATACAGGGGCGATGTACAGCTGATAGCCTGCCAGCCGTTGTCCTCACATGTCCACAGCACCTTTTCGGCATCAACAATACTGAAGGACCTGAATTTATCTGCGGATGTATTTTTCAGCAATCCTGTTTCTTCGCTTCCGTTATAAACCGCCTCATAAAGCTCTTTATAACCGCCGTAGTAAGAAAGTGCCTTCCGTCCCTTTTGGGTTTTTCCGAAGCACCTGTGATACCATAGGACATACAAAAGCTCCTGTGACATATCTGCCGTCCCTCCTTTTTTTCCGATATTCAACATACACAATTATCTTTCTTTCAGAAATTCCCATATAAGTATAGAAGCTGCTGCCGAGGCATTAAGAGATTCTGCTTTTCCTCTCATAGGAATAGTTATTCTTTCATCCGATGCAAGAATAATTTCTTCACTGACCCCGTTACCCTCATTTCCGATAACAAGAACGGCACCGCCGGAAGGGGAAATATCCGTTACTTTACGGGCATCGGACGAAACTACACTTGCAAAAACCGTCATTCCCTTATCCTTGCAGGATAAAAGAAGGCTTGCCGCGTCATCCGTTTTTATTACGGGAAACCTCAGCAGAGCACCCATTGAAGCACGCTGTGCCTTGGGAGAATACATATCGCAGCCGGAATTTATAATAAGTCCGTCAGCTCCCAGAGCCTCTGCAGTTCTTACTATTGCACCGAGATTATCGGGATTCTGTATATTATCCGTAAATATATACATTCCGTCCGATTTGATTTCGGGAGAAATCTTTTTCTCACGGCATACGGCAAAAAAGCCCTGTGAATTTTTTGTATCGGCAAGCTTTTCCGCCACGCTGTCGTTTATATAAAAGCTTTGCTCTGCTTTTTCCTTCATTAAACAAAACTCACGGAAATATTTTTCTGCCGCTTTTTCGGTTACAAAAAACTGAACTGTTTCCATTCCGTTAGCCGCAGCATCAGAGCACAGCCTTGCTCCCTCCAGCAGAAAAAGACCTGTTCTTCGCCGGGTCTGTGCTTCTTTGAGCGCACAGGCCTCTTTTATCCGCGGATTGTTTCTTGATGAAAGGACTTCCATTGTAAATACTCCGTTCCTTCTGTCTTAAATACTTAAAAACATATACTCAGACCAATCCGCCCAGAATCATATCGGACAGCACGTTCGTAATGAGCACTGCGACGGCGAAAAGCATAGGAGGCATAAGAAAATATACATTTACCTTCCGTTTGGTTCTGAGACCTGTATATTCTCCTTTTCTGAGCTTTCTGTAATTTTTATTAAGCTTTGTGTAAGCAATGAACGAAACAACACCAACTGCAATTATTCCGTAAATAAAAACTGCGGAAAAAAGCATTGCTCCTGTCTCAGACAAGCGGGAAAGCATCTCATTGCATACAAGTGCCAGTGAATTATTAAGAAAATGAATAATAACCGACGGCCATATTGAGCCGGTTACAATAAACACATAACCGAGAGCAATACCGGCACATATTGCAAAGGGCATCTGAGTCATATTTCCGTGAATAAGTCCGAATATAACGGCAGAAATTCCTATTGCAAACCAGTCGCCGTATTTTCTCAGCGGCTGCATTATAACACCTCTGAAAGCAATCTCCTCAAAAAATGCGGGGAGAACTGCCACATATATAAGATTCAGGACAAAGCCCATGGGCGTATCCGGTGTATCGGTAAGTGCTGCCGCAGCCTCAGTTGATGCAAAATCTATGCCGAAGCTCTGAAAAATTGCCGTAAAATATCCCGTAATGATATTTCCCATATAGCAAAAGCCCATTCCCGCAAGAATAAGAAGAAGCACATGGGAATTTTTTCTCGGCTTTCCGAAGGGGATATCAAAATACGTTTTGTCATACCGCCTCATAAGACACCATACAACAATAAACGGCAGTCCTACGCAGAAAACCGATGACAGCATTCCAAGCACCGACATTCCCGTATCTTCAAAAATATTTCCGCCCAGACCGCTTATGATAACTATAAATGTGCCTATAGCAGAGCTGAGCATAAGATACAGAATTATTCCAATAGAGTGAAAAGCGGAAAATACCGCAATACCGTTATACGGCTTCTTCTGAAAATACTCACGTATACGGCTGACAATTCCCTTTTTCGGCTGTCTTCCGTAAGGATTTCCGTAGGGAGAAGCATAGGGATCATATGAATTGCGGTATGCGTCTCCGGAATTTCCGTAATACGGGTTATTTCCGTATGTGAAGCGCGGGTCAGAATACTGCCTGCCCGCATTATAGTCAGAGCGGCCGTTTTCGTCCGGCGCATAATTATTTCTGTAATTTTCTTCCGTCAATACAATTTACCTCCGGATGCCGGGCAGCTTATCTGCCGCAGCAATGCTTATATTTTTTACCGCTTCCGCAGGGACAGGGATCATTACGTCCTGTTTTTGCACCCTTCTTCACCGGTTCTTTTTTAACACTGTCGTCACCGCCGCCTGAGGTTGAAGTAACCTGAACGGTCTGGCTTCTCTTAAGATCCTCTTCAGAGCGGATTATTGTTGTAAAGAGCATCTGCACGGTTCCGTCCTTGATTGCGGCATTCATTTCATCAAGCATATTATCGCTTTCCTGTCTGAAGGCAATAACGGGATCCTGCTGTGCATATGCACGAAGACCGATTCCCCGCTTGAGCTGATCCATAGCATCAATGTGATCCATCCAGTTGATATCAACATTTCTGATAAGAACCATATGTTCAAGCTTGGTAATTATGTCTTTTCCGTGAGTTTCTGTCATTTCATCAAGCTTTGACAAAGCAAGCTCAATAAGATAATCCGTCACACCGTCCGCGCCCTTATCTGTGGGAACATCACCGTCACCGATGAGCCATACATACTTGCTTCTGAGACCTACCATATTCCACTGCTCGGCAGGTACACCGTGAGCGCAGTAAAGGGGAACGGTATCGGAAATACTGTCATTCACCATTTTGCGGATAGTGGCATCCATGTCCACACCGTCAAGAACCTGGTTTCTCTGACCGTATATCTTTTCTCTCTGCTTATTCATAACATCGTCGTACTTAAGAACGTTCTTACGTATAGCAAAGTTATTGCTTTCCACTCTCTTCTGTGCTGTTTCTACGGAAGATGAGAACATTTTTGCCTCAATAGGCATATTTTCATCAATTTTGAAGGTACTGAGAGTCTTTTCAAGTCTGTCGCCTGCAAAAAGACGGATAAGATCATCCTCTGCGGAAAGATAGAAACGGCTTTCACCCGGGTCGCCCTGACGTCCGGAACGGCCTCTCAGCTGATTGTCGATACGGCGGGATTCGTGACGCACGGTACCGATGATAAACAGACCGCCTGCCGTACGCACAGCCTCTGCCTCATCCTTCAGCTGCTCCTTATATTTGTTTTCAAGCTCCTTGAAAGTCTTTCTTGCTTCAAGAATATCTTCATTGTCTGTTTCGGAAAATCCTGTTGCTTCGGAAATAAGCTCATCGGGATATTCCTTCTTTCTCATTTCGGCCTTTGCCATAAATTCGGCATTGCCGCCGAGAATAATATCGGTGCCTCGTCCTGCCATATTTGTAGCAATTGTTACGGCTCCGAATTTACCTGCCTGGGCAACAATTTCCGCTTCTCTTTCATGGTGCGTTGCATTGAGAACCTCGTGCTTGATGCCGTTGCGCTTGAAGGCAGCGGAAAGCTGCTCGGATTTTTCGATGCTGACAGTACCGACAAGAACAGGCTGACCCTTTTCATGGCAAGCCTTTACCTGCTCGATTATAGCATTGAACTTTGCCTTTTCGGTTCTGTACATTGTATCGTCATGGTCTTTTCTTATCATGGGACGGTTTGTGGGAATTTCCACAACATCAAGATAATAAACCTCACCGAATTCTTCCTTTTCGGTAACAGCAGTACCTGTCATACCGGAGAGCTTTTTATAAAGACGGAAATAATTCTGGAAGGTGATGGTTGCAAGTGTTTTTGATTCCTGACGTACATTTACGCCTTCCTTTGCTTCAATAGCCTGATGAAGACCCTCGTTATATCGCCTTCCCAGCATAATACGGCCCGTTGACTCATCAACAATAAGAACCTCACCGTCTTTTACAACATAGTCAACGTCTCTTGTCATGATTCCGCGTGCCTTGATAGCCTGCTGAATATGATGCTGAATGGTCAGATTGCCCGCATCCATAAGATTTTCGATATTAAAATACTCTTCGGCTTTCCTTATACCTCTCTTGGTAAGTGTTGCGGTTCTTGCCTTTTCGTCAACAATATAATCGGCTTCATCAACAACAACATCTTCAATATCCTTCTTTGCATCAAGCTCATTTATCTTCTGGATTTTGAGTCTCTTGGCAAAATCATCGGCAATTTTATAAAGATCTGAGGATTTATCACCTCTGCCGGAAATAATAAGAGGAGTTCTTGCTTCATCAATAAGAATGGAGTCAACCTCGTCAACAACTGCAAAAATATGGCCTCTCTGAACTCTCTGCTCTTTATACTGAACCATATTGTCACGAAGATAATCGAAGCCCATTTCATTGTTCGTACCGTAGGTGATATCGGCATTGTATGCAGCCTGCTTTTCCTCGGTGCTCTGCCCGTGGGCAACAAGACCTACACTAAGACCCATAAAGCGGAAAATTTTACCCATCCACTCAGAGTCACGCTTTGCAAGATATTCATTTACGGTAACGATATGCACACCCTCACCCGTAAGAGCATTGAGGTATGCGGGAAGGGTTGCCACAAGGGTTTTACCTTCACCTGTTTTCATTTCGGCAATTCTGCCCTGATGAAGAACGACACCGCCTATTATCTGTACGGGGAAATGCTTCATATTAAGCACACGCCATGCAGCCTCTCTGCAGGCAGCAAATGCTTCGGGAAGTATATCATCAAGGCTTTCGCCCTTAGCAAGACGCTCCTTGAAATACGGTGTTTTTGCCTTAAGCTCAGCATCTGAAAGACGGGAATATTCGTCCTCAAGGGCAAGAACCTTATCAACGGTGGGTCGGATTCTCTTGACTTCTTTTGCAGAGGGGTCTCCGAATAATTTTTTTAAAAATGACATTTTTTTCTTCCTTTCGGGTTATTTATGTAAATTATTTTCAGAATAATGCTTGCAGAATACTGACAGACTGCAGTCTGCACAGCGCGGGTTCGGGGCTTTGCACAGGGCTCTTCCGTGAAGCACCGCACGGTGACAGAAATCGTTGCTTTCCTCGGGCGGCAAAAGCTGCCTGAGCTCTTTTTCCACCTTAAGAGGATCCTTACTGTCCACCAGACCCAGGCGGTTCGATATTCTTATAAGATGAGTGTCGGCAACCACGGCAGGCTTACCGTAAACATCCCCGACTATAAGGTTGGCTGTTTTTCTTCCCACACCCGGGAGAGTTGTCAGCACCTCAATTTCGTCGGGAACATTTCCGCCGAATTCATCAATTATCATATTTGCCATTCCCACAATATCCTTTGCCTTCTGTCTGAAAAATCCGCAGGAGTGAATCAATTCTTCAACATCCTTCACATCTGCTGCGGCAAAATCATTCACTGTGGGATATTTTGAAAAAAGTGCCGGAGTAACAAGATTTACCCTTGCATCCGTGCATTGAGCCGAAAGCCTTGTGGCAACAAGCAGCTGAAAGGGATCGGAAGCCTCAAGGGAGCATACGGCATCGGGATAAAGCTCTTTAAACGCCCTGACCGCTTTTAATGCAACTTCCTGTTTTTTCATAATTATTGTCTCCTTTCCGGCAATATTTCCATAATAGTATATACCTGCGTTTTATAAAAATCAAGTATTTTATAAGCATTTTATAATAAATACTTATTATATATACTTTAACACTGTCCCGAAAAAGGGACCCGTTTCATAAAAACATAAAATTTCCTGTTTACAACCGAACATTTGTTTGGTATAATGTCCTTGACAAACGTCGAACATTTGTTCGGTTTTATATTCAGGAGATGAATAAAATGCGTATAATTTTACATTCGGATCTCAACAATTGCTATGCTTCAATCGAAAGCATAGCTCATCCCGAATACAAAAAAATTCCCCTTGCGGTAGGCGGAGACCCGGAGAAAAGACACGGCATAATTCTGGCAAAAAATGAAATTGCTAAAAAATACGGTATAAAAACAGGAGAGGCGCTGTGGCAGGCTCAGAAAAAATGTCCGTCGCTGAAAATACTGCCGCCGGATTTCCCTTTATATCAGCGCTATTGCTCCCTGGCAAAAAAGCTTTACGCGGAATATACCGATCTTGTTGAATCCTTCGGTCCCGATGAAGCATGGCTTGATGTAACGGGCAGCACAACACTTTTCGGCTCCGGGAAAACCATAGCAGAGGAAATAAGACGCCGGATGAAAGCGGAGCTGGGACTCACCGTTTCAATAGGAGTTTCATACAACAAGGTTTTTGCAAAATTCGGAAGCGACTACAAAAAGCCTGATGCGGTAACGGTTATCACCCCTGACAATTTCAGGGAAATCGTATGGCCCGCTCCTGCGGGAGAGCTTCTTTTTGCGGGCCGTTCAACGGTAAATACCCTTAACCGGCGGGGAATTTTTACCATAGGCGATATCGCAGAGGCAGGCAAGGAGAATATGATACGCGCTCTCGGAAAAAACGGAGAAAAGCTGTATTTTTATGCAATGGGAATGGATACTTCTCCGGTTATGCACAACGAGGCTTCCTTTCCCATAAAAACCATAGGCAACTCCTCCACTCCGCCGAGGGATATGAAAACACCTGAGGATGCAAAAATTATGCTTTATATACTCAGCGAAAGCGTATCCAAAAGACTGAGAGACAATTGCCTTCAATGCTCGGGAGTTCAGCTGCACCTGAGAAGCACATCTCTTCTCACAAAGGAAAGGCAGAAAAAAATTCCTTATCCCACAAATCTTTCGGAAATAATATGCCGTGAAGCTTTAGAGCTTCTTAAACTCAGCTGGGATTTCAATGAACCGCTGAGAAGCATAGGCGTGAGAGCAATTGACCTTACCTCTGATAAAACACCCAGACAGTTTTCCATGTGGACAGATGAATCGCTTATGGTAAAAAAAGAAAGGCTTGAGCTCACGGTGGAAAAAATCAGAGAAAAATACGGCAAAGAAAGTATAGTCCGCTCGGTAATTCTCACCGATCCCGTATTGGGTCAGGCAAACAAGCCGCGGCAGGAGCCTCCTGCATTCAGAAGCCATTAATAATTCCGTCTGTCTGTTATGATTTGTCCCATTTTATCTTGCAAAGCAGCAAAAAATGCGGTAAAATATTCCGGGTGATATAATGAAGCTTATTATTGATGCTGATGCCTGCCCGGTTACCGATATTGCTCTGAGCCTTGCTTCGGCAAAAGGTATTGAATGTGTTATTGTATGCGACAACACTCATTTTATTGAGCGTGAAAACGCAGCAACCATCGTGGTTGACAAGGGTGCAGATTCAGCCGACTGCAAAATAGCAAACATTTCACAAAAGGGTGATATTGTCATCACACAGGACTACGGACTCGCCGCATTATGTCTCGGTAAAGGCACAAAGGTTATTAATCAGAACGGTCTTATTTTTACAGATAAAAATATCGAAAATTTGCTGTATACAAGATATATTTCAAAAAAGGAAAGACTTTCCGGAATACGGACAAGGGGTCCTGCCAAAAGAACGGCTGACAACGACAGGGCATTCATTGAAGCATTCAATTCACTCATGGAGGAAACATAATGGAAATCAAAGGCTTATCAGAAAAATATTCATTCAAAGAGGCTGTTCCCGTATGGGAAAAGGGCAAACAAAAGGAAAAAAACCAATCCCTCATTTTCAGAGCTGTAATTGAGGGAAACGAAGAAATAAAACTC
Source organism: Acutalibacteraceae bacterium (assembly GCA_045536195.1). Taxonomy (GTDB): domain Bacteria; phylum Bacillota; class Clostridia; order Oscillospirales; family Acutalibacteraceae; genus RUG806. Next base: position 15,205 of record JAZSNB010000034.1, on the reverse strand, counting down.
AGCATCGCGTCACACTCAAGATATCAGATTTTTGTTGACGGAGTATTTTATGCTGCAGGCCCGGCAAGAGCGGGACACGGCTTTTACCGCGTAAGCGAATACACTCTCAGAAAGGAGCTTTCGGCAAAAGAAACCGTAATCACAATAATCGCCGCAGGCTACAATGTAAACAGCTTTTATCTTCTCGACAGTCCCTCATTTTTATGTGCGGAAATTGAAAGAAACGGCAGCATTTTATGTGCAACAGGCAAAAACGGTTTTGAAGCTGCCCGCTTCAACAGCAGAATTCAGAAAACACCCCGCTATTCATTCCAGCGTCCCTTCACAGAATGTTATATTCTTGACGCTTATTACGATCTTTTCATGACAGACCCCTGTGCAGCACTCACACCTGTTGAAACCGAAGAGACAGAGGAAAAGAGCTTTATTACAAGAAATGTTCCCTACTGCCTCTACACTGAAAAAAAGGTAAAAGAAATAATCTCCAAGGGAATTCTTATTCCCGATAAAGACAGAAGATATTTCAAAGACAGAAGCCTTACGGGTATCAGCGATACCCTCGGCGGCTTCCCCGAAAAAGAGCTCGACACTTCCCCTGCAAATGAGCTTTATGCATACAGAACACAGATCATGGAAGAAGACCGCTATGCGATGGAAAGTGTATCTCTCGGAATCAACTGCTGCTGCATCTATGATATGGGCAGGAACAATACAGGCTATATACGTCTTTCGGTTACGGCAGAACACGACACAGTAATTTATGCTGTCTTCAATGAAATTCTTCCCGACGGTATCTGTCCCGATCCCGGCAAGGATGCCTGCCATAATGTAATAAAATGGGCACTTCAGGGCGGAAGAACCTACGACATCGTTTCCTTTGAGCCCTATACATTCAGATACATTCAGATAATCTCAATGTATGCTCCCACACTGGTAACAAATGTATCTCTTTATGAGGAATGCTATCCCGAAACAGAGCTTATCAATCTCAAAAAAATGCCCACCCCCTCTCTTCAGAAAATATATGACGCGGCAGTTGAGACCTTCCGTCAGAATGCAACGGATATATTTATGGACTGCCCCTCAAGAGAAAGAGCAGGCTGGCTTTGCGACAGCTTTTTTACCGCACGTGTGGAAAAGGAGCTTACGGGCAGAAGCCTCATTGAGCACAACTTCATCGAAAACTTCCTGCTGCCCGAAAAATTCAATCATATTCCCGAGGGAATGCTTCCAATGTGCTATCCTGCCGACCATCCCGACGGCTGCTACATTCACAACTGGGCATTCTGGTTTGTTCTTCAGCTGAGCCAATATCTTGAAAGATCAGGCGACAGAAAGCTTATTGACGAAGCAAAAGAAAGAGTTTACAAGCTGCTCAGCTTCACAAAAACATTTGAGAATGCCGACGGTCTTCTTGAAAAAGTAGGCAGCTGGATATTTGTTGAATGGTCAGAAGCAAACGACTATGTGCTTGATATAAACTATCCGTCAAATATGCTTTATTCTCTTGTGCTTGACACTGTAGCAGAGCTTTACGGCGACAGTGCCCTTCACGAAAAGGCAGACTCACTCAGAAAAACAATCATTGAAAAATCCTTTGACGGTGAATTTTTCTGCGATAATGCAGTGCTAGACGAAAACGGCATCGGGGTAAGAACGGAAAACCGCAGTGAAACCTGTCAGTATTATGCTTTCTTCACAGGCACTGCAACAAAGGAAGCCTTCCCACGGCTCTACGAAAAGATGTTCAGCGAATTCGGGCCGGCAAGAGACACGGAAAAGACCTACCCCGACATTCCCCGTTCAAATGCTTTTATCGGAAATTATCTGAGGCTCTATATTCTCTTTAACGACAAAGAATACAGCAAGCTTCTCGATGAAATCGAAGCATTTTTCCTTCCCATGGCAGAAAAAACGGGAACCTTGTGGGAAAATATGACAGATTATGCATCCTGCTGCCACGGATTTGCAAGCCATGTGGCTTACTGGCTCAACAAATTGCACTGAAATACGGCAAAAACACCCTTTTTCTGCAGATATATTTACAAAAAATAAAATTAACGGGAAAAAGCAGCAAATAGTAAATAATTCCGATTGACATTTACCGAGTTTCTTGTTATTATTATCTTTGCTTAATTTTATTTATAATAAATGCGTGTGTATTTATAATTTAATATAAAGGTGATAAAACAAATGAAAAATTTCAAAAAAATTTTTGCTTCGCTGCTTGTTTCCTGTATGCTTATTCTCCCCTTTGCCGCAACTGTATCGGCTGAAGGAATACTTACAGACATAACCGATATCATTCAGTATTTCGGCTATGATCTTACACAGGAAGGCATCGCAAAAATGATAAACGATATTCAGAGCGGCGGTCTCGGCGGCATTATCGAGCTTATCGGCGGCGGCGACATCATGGATGCGCTTCAGGATTATATGAATGCCTTTGAATCCGAGCTTACCACAAGACCTCAGGAAACCACAACGGCAGAAGAAACCACCACTCAGGCGGAAGAACCCGTAACAGAGGCACCGACACAGCCTCCCGTGGTGTATCCCTCTTATCAGTATACTCCTCCCGCAACCTCTGCTCCCACCACTACTCTTCCTCCCGAAACCACCACCTTTGAATACATTCCCCCCGAACAGATTTACACAGAAGCTTTCACAACAACGGTATTCAATCCCATTGTTCAGGAAAATGACCCTGCAAAAACAGAAGAAAACAGCCCTCTCAAAACAACACTCGGCGTACTTCTTCTTTTAGGCTCGGGCGTAGGCGTTATCGTTGTTGTAGTAGCACTCAAGAAGAATAAGATCTGATATGTCTGAACTCATAAACGGAGAACATATAGAATATATAGACGGCAGCCTGCAGCTCATTGTATCCCCCAGCCATACCTTCGGCACGGATGCATTGCTCCTGGCTGCCTTTTGTGCACCAAAAAGAAAAAATCAGGTCTGTGATTTCGGCACAGGCTGCGGAATTATCCCCTTTTACTGGCTCAGAGAAGGGGTAGAAAAGGTGCACGCTGTTGAAATTCAGGAGCTTGCCTGCAGCCAGGTAAAAAGAAGCATTGAACTGAATTCAATTGAAGACAGATTCAACCTCTGCCACAGCGATCTCAGAGACCTTAAGGGAAAGCTCAGTGAGGGAAGCTTTGATCTTGTATCAATTAATCCGCCATACACTGCTTGGGGGCACGGTATAATCAGTACCTCTGAGGCAGATAAAATCGCAAGACATGAAACAAATCTTGAATTGACGGATATTTTCTTTGCTGCCTCAAGGCTTCTTAAATTCGGCGGAAGAATGTGCATCTGCCTTCGCCCCGAAAGGCTTACAGAGGCCATGTGCGGTATGAGAGAAGCAAAAATTGAACCGAAGCGTCTTCGTTTTGTTTCCCAACGGGAGGGAAAAGCGCCGTGGCTGTTTTTACTCGAAGGAAAAAAGGGCAGAAGCCCCGGGCTTATTGTTGAAAAAGAGCTTCACATAGAGAATCCCGACGGCACCTCTTCAGCCGAAATGCAGAAAATCATAGGGACATACAAAAAATAACAGGCGGTTTAATTTTATGAGTGCATTTTATCCTGCATTTTTTATTATTCTTGCAGTTCTCAGCGTCTCACGAAGAAACAATCTGCAGCTTCATATAATGAGAATACAGAAAAGAAGAAAGGAACACAAAGAGATGGACAATTCCATACTTTCAAGATATATAGGTAAAGAATGCATTGTGCAGGCAAACGGCTATATCAGCGGTGTTGTCGGCAAGGTAACCGAAGTCAGCGGTAACTGGATTCTCGTTGAAGATAAAAAGGGAAAGCTTACAACCTTCAACTGTGATTACATAAGCAGTATCAAGGAGAAATAATATGGCAGGTGAGCTTTTTGTAGTCGGAACGCCTATAGGAAACCTGGGAGATTTTTCTCCCAGAGCAGTTGAAACTCTGCGCACGGTGGATTTTATTGCCGCTGAAGACACAAGAGTTTCCGTAAAGCTTCTCAACTATTTTGATATAAAAAACAAGCTGGTGGCATACCATGAGCACAACCGTGCAGAAAAAGGTCCATCTATAGTTGAAAGAATACTTGCAGGAGAAAGCTGTGCTCTTGTAACAGATGCAGGTATGCCCGCAATTTCCGATCCCGGTCAGGATCTTGTAAGACTATGTCACGAAAGCGGAATAAAAGTAAATACGGTTCCCGGCCCCAGCGCTATCATCACAGCACTTGCATTATCGGGACTTGATGTGTCCCGGTTCACCTTTGAGGGCTTCCTCACAGGCAACAAGCCGAAAAGACGTGAGCATCTTGAGGAAATCAGAACAGAGAAAAAAACAATGGTTTTCTACGAAGCTCCCCATAAGCTTGCCGCAACTCTTCATGATCTGCATACTGCTCTGGGCAACAGAAAAATCGCCCTTATAAAAGAACTTACAAAAATTCATGAAAACATAGAATTCGGCACCCTGGAGGAATTCGACGGCAAATACGACGATGTTAAGCTCAAGGGTGAATATGTAATAATAATAGAAGCAAAATCAAGGGAAGAAATAGCCTCTGAAGAGGAAGAGACAGATCCCGTAGAGCTTGCCAAAAGCTATATATCAGAAGGCTTCAGCATAAACGAGGCTGCAAAAAAGGCAGCAAAAGAAACCGGCACAAAAAAAAGCGACATTTATAAACAATTGGTATAATCAGGAGAACATTATGGATATCAGAGAAAAGCTTTGTTCGGAATTTCCGGTACGTCCGGAGCATATGGAAAATATCATCACCCTTATTGACGACGGCAATACAATCCCCTTTATTGCCCGTTACCGTAAGGAAATGCACGGCAGCTGTGATGATCAGCGGCTTCGTGAAATTGCCGACAGACTCACCTATCTTCGCAATCTTGAAAAGAAAAAAGAAGACTATATCGCGCACATTGACGAATTGGGCAAACTGACGGATGAATTGAGAAATGATATTCTTGCCGCCGAAACTCTCGCCGTGCTTGAAGACCTCTACCGTCCCTACAAGCAGAAGAGAAGAACAAGAGCCACCATAGCAAAGGAAAAAGGACTTGAACCCCTCTCTCTTGAAATTCTCGCTCAGGAAAAAACAGAAGGCACAATTGAGGAAATGGCTCTCCCCTTTGTAAACGAAGAAAAAGATGTGCCCGATGTTGAAGCTGCTCTTCAGGGAGCAAATGATATTATTGCGGAAATAATGTCCGACTCCCCCGAAATAAGGCACGACCTTAAGGAAATCATTACCGCAAAGGGAGTTATCTCATCAAAGGCAAAAACCGAAGAGGATTCGGTATATTCAATGTATTACGACTACAGTGAGGCTGTTTCAAAAATTCCCAGCCACAGAATACTGGCAATCAACCGCGGTGAAAATGAAGATTTTCTCAAGGTCTCCCTGGAAATTGAAGATTTTGCCGCAATGGGAGTTTTCTACCGTTATTTTGTAAAGCCCGGCAGTATAACAACTCAGTTTGTTAAAGAAGCTGCCCTCGACAGCTATAACCGCCTTGTTTTCCCTTCGGTTGAAAGAGAAATAAGAAACATGCTCACGGAAAAGGCAGACGAACAGGCAATAAAGATGTTCGGACAGAACTTAAAGCCTCTTCTTATGCAGCCCCCCATAAAGAATAAGCGCGTGCTCGCCGTTGACCCCGCCTACAGAACAGGCTGTAAAATTGCAGTTGTAGACGAAAACGGCAAGGTACTTTCCACCGGAGTTATTTATCCCACACCTCCTCAGAACAAAAAAGAGGAGGCTGCCGCAAAGGTACACACTCTCATAAAGCAGTTCGGTGTAAACTGTATTTCCATAGGCAACGGTACGGCATCAAAGGAAGCTGAAATATTTGTTGCCGACACAATAAAGGAATACGGCGGCAGGGTAACATATATGGTTGTAAACGAAGCAGGTGCTTCGGTTTATTCAGCATCAAAGCTCGGCGCTCAGGAATTCCCCGAATTTGACGTTTCTCTGCGTTCTGCAGTTTCAATAGCAAGACGTCTTCAGGATCCCCTTTCAGAGCTTGTAAAAATCGATCCGAAATCCATAGGTGTAGGCCAGTATCAGCACGACCTTCCCCAGGCACGGCTTGAGGAATCCCTTTCAGGTGTGGTTGAAGACTGCGTAAACTCTGTAGGTGTTGACCTTAACACAGCATCTTCCTCACTTCTTAAATATGTTTCGGGTATCACTGCTGCTACGGCAAAAAACATTGTAGCATACCGCGACGACAACGGAGCGTTCGCCTCAAGAGCCGCACTCAAAAAGGTAAAGGGACTCGGCCCCAAGGCATATGAGCAGTGTGCAGGCTTCCTTAGAATTCCCGGAGGCAAAGACACACTCGACAACACTGCTGTCCATCCCGAATCCTATGAAGCAGCCGAAAAGCTTCTCTCCATCCTCGGTATTGACAAAAATATGCTTACTTCGGGCGGTGCTTCAGATATCACAGAAAAGCTTGAAATATACGGCGCGGCAAAAGCAGCTGATGAATGCGGTGTAGGTATACCTACCATAAAGGATATCGCAGAAGAGCTTAAAAAGCCCGGCAGAGATATCCGTGACGCACTTCCCGCTCCCATGCTTCGTTCCGACATTCTTTCAATGGAAGACCTGAAAGAGGGCATGGAGCTTCAGGGCACCGTAAGAAATGTAATAGACTTCGGTGTTTTCGTTGATATCGGTGTACATCAGGACGGACTTGTTCATATTTCTCAGATCACAAACCGCTATATAAAGCATCCCTCAGAGGTTCTTAAGGTCGGCGATATCGTAAAGGTTAAGGTTCTCGGTGTGGATGTTGCAAAAAAGCGGATTTCCCTCACAATGAAATAATAAATTTTAAGGGGTGTTAGTATATGTCAACAGCAAAAAATCTTGTAAAGGCAGCAATCGGCACAGGTGCACTGCTCGGAGCATTCAGTGCCGTTACCTATGAATGTATGCTTAATATAAAGCTTGCAGGAAAAATCGGTGAGAATTTTTCTCCCGCCGAAAATGAAATTCCGGAGGAAGAAAAAAAACAGATTGAAGAAGCTTTGCCCGATTCCTCTGCTTTTTCGGAGGCTGTAAGCCGTTGGCACTCCTGCCACAAAGCAAACGATGTATTTATTACAAATGAAAAAGGCATCAAGCGCCATGCAAAGGTTTTTGATAACGGCCATCCCGAAAAATGGGCAATCATTTTTCACGGATTCACCTCAGCACCCGGCGGAATGTATCATTATGCCTACACCTACGGTGAAATGGGCTTCAACTGTATTCTTCCGTCTATGATAGGCCACGGTCAGGACGAAAACAGATATTGCTCAATGGGCTACCACGACAGATATATGGGAATGGACTGGATAGATTATATTCTTCTTATGTCTCCCGATGCCGAAATCGTTCTTCACGGTGAAAGCATGGGTGCTGCCACAACAATGCTTATTACAGGTGAAAAGCTCCCGAAAAACGTAAAGTGTGCAATAGCAGACTGCGGCTTTACCAACTGCCTTGAGCAGTATAAGCACGTAGCAAGCACTCAGATATCTCCTCTTTTGGTGCCGCTTCTTCCTATGCTCAGCCTTTATTCAGAGCTCACAGGCAATTTCAGCTTCAAGAAATGCTCTCCCGTTGATGCGGTCAAATATTCGGTAACTCCCACTCTTTTCGTACACGGTGAAGCAGATAACTTTGTCCCCTTCAGAATGATGAACGAATTATATTCTGCTTGTGCTACTGAAAAAGAGTATTTTTCCGTAAAGGGAGCAGCCCACGCACAATCCTCAACCTACAATCCCTCACTTTATTGGAATAATATTTATAATTATCTCAGAAAGCATATAAACACACTATGAAAACTACAAAACAGCGCGATACAGATATGACCCGGGGCAATATTGTAAGGCATATTATCATCTTTTCAATACCTCTTCTTGTCGGCAATGTTTTTCAACAGATGTATAACACCGTAGACACCTGGGTCGTAGGCAATTTCACCACTAATGAAGCATACTCAGCCGTTGGCTCCGTAGGCCCCGTAATCAATATGCTTATCGGCATCTTTCTCGGTCTTTCCAGCGGTGCCGGTGTTGTGGTATCTCAGTTTTACGGTGCAAAGCAATATGACAAAGTTCATAATGCAGTTCACACAAGCCTTACCCTCACCTTTATAATGGCAGTAATTTTCACGATTCTCGGCATAGTAATGACTCCCTTTATGCTTCAGCTTATGAAAATGCCTGAAGAGGTTATCCCCGAGGCAAAAACATATCTCACCATATATTTTGCAGGTGTTACGGGGCTGATGATATATAATATGGGAGCAGGAATTCTGCGTGCCATAGGTGACTCAAAAAGACCCTTTTATTTCCTGGTGGTTTCGGCAATCATCAACACGGTACTTGACCTTGTGTTCGTCCTTGTTTTTCATATGGGCGTAGCCGGTGTTGCGTATGCCACAATAATAGCTCAGGGCATTTCGGCAGTTCTCGTTATGATCACTCTCATACGCTCCGATTCCTGCGTAAAATTCTCTTTCAGGGAAATGGGCATTTCCGCCGAACAGATAAAGCTCATAATGAAGGTAGGCATTCCTGCCGCACTGCAGATGGCTGTTACGGCATTTTCAAATGTGTTCGTTCAGTCATATATAAACCACTTCGGTCAGGATATTATGTCCGGATGGACCACATATGCAAAGCTTGATCAGTTTATGTTCCTGCCTATGCAGTCCATTTCTCTTGCAGCATCAACCTTTATGGGCCAGAACCTCGGAATAGGAGATGTTGACAGAGCAAAAAAGGGTGTAAGGCTTTCATCAGCAATATCCCTTCTGTGCACAGCTCTGATTATGCTTCCTCTTGTGATTTTTGCTCCGGTGTTTGCCGCATTTTTCAACGACAAGCCCGAAGTTATAGATGCAAGCACCACGCTTATACGCTGGATTTCACCCTTCTATCTTATCTGCAGCTTCAATCAGATCTATTCTGCTGCATTGAGAGGGGCAGGCAACAGTAAAATACCTATGATCATTATGATAGGCTCCTTTGTGGTATTCAGACAGTGCTATCTGTTTATAACTGCAAACTTTATTTGCAACGAAATAATTCCCATTGCCATGGGCTATCCTGCAGGATGGGCAGTATGCTCGCTTGCAACACTTATCTACTACAAGAAAACAGACCTTACAAAAACAAAGCTCGTAGCATAAAGAAAAAAAAACGGTTTCAGACTCAAAAATAGTCTGAAACCGTTTTGATTTCTGCTTATCCGCCGAATTTTTCAATAATTGAGGCAAAGCTCTTATTGAACTCATCAATTACTCCCGACATATCCTGTCCTGTAAGATTTCCTATAACGGTAAACAGGTAAGCAGGAATATCGCTGAGAAAAGCAAGTATCGCAAGCATAAGTCTCACCGCCTTTTGTAATTGTAATTATATTATATAATTTTTCGTTTTTATTGTCAAGATATCCAAAAGAATCATAAAAATAATATTGTGTTTTGTATACTAATATGATATTATTAATATTATTATATAAAAGGAGAGGTGTTATGGCTAAATTAAGCAAAGAAAAACTTAACAGTTTCTTTTCTGAAGTTAAAACACACTGGAAAACTCCGGCAGAAGGCAAATATGTGCCCTATAAAGAATTCAAAGATATTTTTATTGCCGTAGGATCCAACTACACAGCATCAAAGGTACTGGAGTATATTTATTTCGCAACAGGCTGCTTCCTGATAATGCACCATTATAAGCTCCCCTATCTTACATTCTCAATCATCAGCATTATCAATATGCCTCTGGGCTATGTTACTGCTCTTATCTGGTGGTTTGTCTGCGACAACCTGGGCTTTCTTCCGGGAAAAACGGAAAAAAAGCTATATACCGTGTATGTCAGTATGATTGCCTTCGGACTTGCTCTGATCTTCTTTGACGCATCGAAGCTTTTTGATCCGGGCAGCCGTTTCATCATCTTCTTAAACTCCCTTGAGGGAATGAGCGCCACCGCCTGCTTCAAGGTTTTCGGCACACACTTCCTTTATTCGGGATGGGTAGGTGCAAGAAACATTTTCTGGAGAAAAAAGCTTATTCCCAAGCTCGGCAGATACAAATATTCTCTTTATTCGGATATGATTCCCAAGTGCATTGTGGTTATTCTCATCGGCTGGCTTCCTCTTTATGAAATCGCAGATGTGTCAACACGTGTATGGGCGGCAAACCTTTTGTTTGCAATTTACGGTGTTTTCGGCTTCGGCAATGTTCTTGAAACAACCACCCAGAACATCTCCCCCGACGTAAACGAAAGAATTCTCGTAAGAACCTACCCCGTAAAGCTCTCTCATTTCCTTCATACAATTATGACAATAATTCTCCCCGCAATCGTAGGTACACTCAAGGATGAATGGGCCGATATCAATCTTTTCAGATGGGTAATTCCCGGAGCATTCATCACCTGCGCAGTTCTTACAATGATTTTTGCAGGAAGAATAAAAGAGCGTATTCCCCAACCGCCCCTTGAAAAGAAGGTCAATATCAGATTCTGGGACGGTATGTTCGGTGTACTTCACAACAAATACCGCTGGATAAACACTATGGTGGGACTGCTTGACTCATTAGGAAACGGTATGCTTGCTTTCACTTCAATCCTCTATCTTTATACCTTCCGTCTGTCAGGTCTCCCTTATTCTATTCTCACTCTTCTCATTTCCTTTGCAGGTACTCCCCCGGATCTTCTCACTCCCTATTTCCTTAAGAGATTTTCATACAAGCAGATTATGATATTCTATCAGCTCACCCGTGCCTTCGGAAACGGTGCGCTCGTTGCTGCAATCTGGTTCTGCGGCGATAATCTCGTACTCTGCGGAACACTCTGCGTTATCGTAATGTTCCTTATGGAAATGACAAAAACCGTTCCCACATCTGCAGGCCATGATATGAATGTACGTATCAACGACTATCAGATGTATCTTTCAGGCGAAAGACTTGAAAGCTTCTCAGGTATTTTCGGATGGTTCACAGGACCCATCACATCCTTTGTAGGTCTTATAATCCCTCTGCTTCTTCTGTCATACGGCTTCAACAGCAACTGGGATATTCTTTTCCTCGACGAAGCAAGACTCAAAATTGTTGTAGTTCCGCTTCTTATTGACGTTGTAGGCTTCTTCCTTATGACAATTCCCTATTTATTCTGGGATTATGATACAAACAAGCAGAATAAAGTTATGCAGGTTCTCAAACGCCGTGCCGAGGTAACAGAAAAACAGGCACTTGAGCAGGGCGAAAAGATTTCCGGCGGATACAAGGGTTAAGGAGGTAAGTAAAATGAGCAAAAAAGAAAAGAAAATGAACAATGCACTTACCGATAACACAATTCTCGATATCCCGGAGGACGAAATATACACCTATCAGATTGAAGGGCTGGCAGCTCCCCACATAGGAAAGCCATATAAAAACTATACTCTCAAGAAAATTATTTTTATTGCTGTTATTCTTGTTTCAATCACACTTTCAATGTATTTCTCATTGTATATTCTCACTACGGAAACCTTCACCTTTGCTGAAATATCCGACGGAAACTATCAGTTCACAAAGTTTTCAAACCCCGGATATATCACAGAACTTACCATAAATTATGTTTCCGACATTGAATATCCCACAGGGACAAACAAAAAATACGACCCGGGCATCACACTTACGGATGCTCCCGATGAGCTTCCTGCCACTCCTCTGAAAACAAAAGAAGAGCTTATAAATTATCATAAATTTATTTTAAGACAGGAACAGCAGACAGCCATAAAGAATTCTGAGAACATCCCTTATTTTGAAATAACCGAGGATACCTCAAAACCCGTTACTTCTATCAAGGAATATGCAATAAACGGTGACGGATATATAAAAACAATTTATATCGGTGAAAATGTTCTTGATATCGACGGTAAGGCTTTTTATTCCTGCTGGGCACTTCAGAGAATTATTGTTGATAAGAATAATCCTAACTACTGCGATATTGACGGCGTACTTTACACCAAGGACAAAAAGACTGTTGTATGCTACCCCTGTGACAGAGACCAGTATCTGAGAGAAAAATACGGCTATCCCAAGGAAATGTGGGCAGGCGTACCCAGAGATTCTTCAAACAATGAAATTATCTCGGCTGAAGACTATGCTCCTATTTTTGAAGAATACTACGAAAAGGTTATGACATATGTTATCCCCTCAACGGTAAAAACCGTAGGCGAATTGTGCTTCAACTATTCAAACCTTGCAACGGTTTATCTGCCCCACGGTCTTACAACAATTGAAAATCTCGGCTTCTTTGAAATGCCCAATATGAAGGACTTCTATACTTATACAAACAAAAACACAGAAAACACCTCATACGAAGCAGCAAAAGACCTTGATACCTATATCTCCTTCCCCGATACCCTTGAATATATAGGAACGGACGCATTCAGCTATAACAAGGCAATGACCTATGCATTCATCCCGAAATCGGTAAAATATATAGGTCACCACGCTTTCTGGGATACCGTTTATATGTCTGACGGTGAAAGAGTAGGTATAGCCACAATGTATGTTGAGCTTGATGAAGATACCTTCAAGGAAACGGTTGAAACCGGCGACGAATGGACTCCCATTTATAACCCCAACCTTCTCAGAAGAATCCCCATCGAATACTCGGCTGAAAGACAGAAATAACATAACAGCAAAAGGCTCCCCTCGTTTTTTCAAACGAGGAGAGCTTTTTTATTACTCAATTATACCCGAGCCTAGCCGCAATAATAGCAACAAGCAGTGTGCACACAGCCTGAATAATACTCGACACGGTATTTGAGTTAAACCTGCTTTTCTTGTCAATACGGTCCTTTATGTACTGAAGATCCTTCCTTATCTCCGCAAAATTTGTAGTTCCTGCAGAAAGCTCTCTCTGGATCTTTCCTCTGCATTCACTGCATTCCTTCACGGTCATAAAGGTTTCGTGCATGTAATCCTTATCCTCTGCACTGAGATTCATATTACCACCCCTTAAAATCCTGTCTTGTCCGTAGGATTATTAAGGATTCCGAAGGCTATGAGAATCGTGCCGACAGCATTCACTACCATATCAAATGTCATACTGTCAATACCCATAAGCTCAAACAGACCGAAGGCATTGAATATCACGCCCAGTGCTCCAAGCACAGACACCCACACTGCCCATGATTTAAGCCTTTCCTTTAACGTCATAGCATTTCCCTCACTTCCCTACAGATTTATTAAGCACGTCTCTCGCATCTGCCGCAGTAATTCTTCCGTCACCGTCCATATCGCCCTTTACGGCAATAAAGGCATCGGGATAGCCTGCCTCTTTAAGCTTCTGAAGAAAGGAGTCTGCATTCTTCTTTTCAATAAATGCACCTGCCTGCACTGTATAAATCACATTTCCGGATTCTTCCTCAGGGACTGCTTCAGGCACAGCCTCAGGAGTTTCATCTTCATCCCACACTTCACCTACTGCAAGTGTAAGTCCCTTTGCTATAGCAGCTGCCATTTCATCGAATTTACTGTCAAAAATTGCATTATCACCGTCACTGTCAATAAAGCCTGCCTCAAGAAGACAGGAGCTCATATTTGTCAGTCTGTTCACTGCGAAATCGGCATATGAAGGTGCCCCCTTTTTCACTCCGCGGTTACTGAAGCCTGTGGCAGTACACACAAAATCGACAATTGTCTTTGCCTTATTGTATGTTTCTCCTCCCGTTTCCACACCGGAATACACCCAGTTTTCCACACCCTTTGCAATATTGGGGCCTATTGCATTTCTGTGAACGGAAATAAAATAATCCGCACCCCAGCTGTTTGCTTCGGCGGCTCTCGCATTGAGCGACGGATTTGTGTTTCCCTCTCTCGAAAGCTTTACCTCAATATTTTTATTGCGTATAAGAATATCTCTTACAGCCTTTGAAAGCCTGAGAGTATCATCCTGCTCAAGTCTTCCCTTGTAGCTTGCGCCGATACTGTCACCGCCGTGACCTGCGTCAATATAAATTTTCATTAAAGCTCACTCCTTGTGAAATTATATAAATGGATTATATGTTTAAGATTATATGCTGCTGCCCTCTGTAACCGACCAGGCTCCCCAGCTTCCGTTATAAAGGGGGCGAAAAGCTGAATAACCGCTCACATCACACCTGTATGCTCTTTGTATCTTATGCGATGACGTAGAATCCGCACCGATTACCTCAATAACCGTATCATTCATAAAGGGGGCATTCTTCGGCACATCGTCTGCCTTATACACATATACACCGTTTATGAACAGATTATCAAGATCATCCGCTGAGTTTAGCATATCTGACTGCCCGTTCTCAGCTATACTGTATGCGGCAGCAGTCTCAGCTGCAGAAAGCGCAGTGTACGTAAGCTGCGGTTCGCTATTCGGAAAAACTGCAATATTTATATGTGTAGGTACATCCATCAGCACTACAGCCTGGAAGATTGCTAAATCAGACTCATATATAAGCCCCAGATCAAGAATGAGATTCCGCCTGTTGTCGGGACTGCTTCCCCGGTAAGCAAGAAGATTCATATATACATGATTTCCGTTTTCATATGCTTCATATATTTCTTCGTATGTTTTATCAACTACCCCGAGAGAATGTGTCTCTATATCAAGCGATGCATTCACGGCAAAAGGCTGCTTTATCTGTTCCATTTGCTCTGCAGTTGCAAGAGATGAGACACTGAATGTTGTTGTTCCGTTTGCATTCACAAGTATCAACATCTGCTGAGCATCTATAATAGCCTGAAATACTGCTGCTGCATCGGGGATAAGCTGTGATAAGGGTAATGTCAGCTTATATACGGTATTTCCGTTTTCATCGCAGATGTCAGTGACCATATAAACATAATCCCCGCGTGCTGCTGCATCTGATATCTCAATGAATGTATGTGAGCATTCGGATACATTGAAGCCTTCCGTATTAATTTTGGTATCAACCCGGAAATCCTTTATCTTTTCAACAGTAAGCGTCCATTTGTCCGTGTCTCCGCTTTTTCTTCCCTCTGCACGCAGATGGGACATATCACCCATAAAGTTGGTCACCATATCAAAAACCAATGAGCCTGTGATAAGTGAATTTAACGACAGCGGAGCACTTAAGAAGTCATTTCCCACATCAATGCTTATAAACACCGCTTTTCCTTCGGATATTTT
>JAZSNB010000149.1:0-4992 GCA_045536195.1 Acutalibacteraceae bacterium | reverse complement strand
TTATAAAGCTTATCAAGAGCTTGAAGCTCCTTATCCCGTCCGATAAACATCCTGTTACCTCCGCTTCAGTATAAAACAAGAATACCATAATGATAAAATTTAGTCAAGTATGATTATGCAAATCGTATCTGACTATTTTTTTGCCCGTATCAGGTAAAAAATCGGAATGCTCTGTCACAGATACGGCAGTAAGCTTAATAAAAACGCTTTGCTTTTGTTTATCATAATCATAAAATTCTTATTTTCTTATTGAATTTTTTGTATATATTTATTAGAATATAATTAATTATATTAAAAGGCGGTGTTATTTTGAATTGTCCCGGATGTAATGCACCCATAGGTCGCTTTGACCTGGCACCGAACTGTAAAAAGTGCGGTGTACACATTTTATACTACACGCAGGAAAATGACCTTGCAAGGGATGCAAAAAAAACCGAGCTGGAGTTTGCATCGGCAAGAGTATTTGTCGCAAAGCTTAAAGCCGCATTTATCGGCACAAAGCTTCAGATTATCCGTATGGTTTTTCTTCTGCTTTCCGTGGCAGGCTTTCTTCTCCCCCATTTCAATGTGAATTTTTCATTCCCCTGGTGGGAATATGAGCTTTCGGCAGGAGCACTGGGAATATATAACATCATAAGCTCATCTTTTTATGAAATATTCTTTGCCTTAGGAAAAACAGGCGCAGGGCAGCAGCTTCACACGCTCGTAACAGCAACCTTCATTCTCTTTATTGCCGCGGTATTATTTGTTGCAGTCTGCCTTATATTGTGGATACTCAGCTTCATAAATATAAAAAAGACCTCTCTTATAAGCGGTATCACGGGCGCACTCGCCATTTGCTGTCAGCTTACAGGCACCGTGCTTTCATTTATAGCAGTCACTCTTTCGGGAGGCTTTGAGCACATTACCGTAAAGCCCTTATACGGCGGAATTTTAAGTGCCCTGCTTATAGGTGTGTTCACCGTGCTTTCAATAATGCTTTATCTCAATCCTCCTTCCTTCAGTATAAAAGAGGCAGACAAAAAGCGTCTTGAAATAAAGGAAAGGCTTAAAAAGGGAGAAATCACTCTTGATGAGCTTCCTCTTCCCATTGTCGAAGAAGCACCCTCCGAAAAAGAAGAAAAGAAGAAGACGAAAAAGAAAAGGGGGAAGAAAAAATGAAGCTTTCTGAAAAGAAACTCAACGTAAAAAGTATAATTCTTATCACTGTTATTCTTCCCGTCGTTGTTATTATTGTATCAAGCGTTGCAATTTATTTTACCGCAAAATCCGTTCAGCCGGGCAGCACCTTTGATGTGTCGGTGTTAAACGCTCACGAATATGAGGCACCCGTATCAGAAGAGGAGGCTCTTAAGGAATTCACTCAGTATATTACCGACGGTGTAAACAGCGGCATTATGAAATATTCGGGCAAAACCTATGCAGGCACAGGAGAAATCCGATGCGATAACGAAGCAACCGGCAAAATTCTTTCATATATGTCAGGCTCCTTCGCCTCTCATTTTGAAGGCTTTTATGAGGATGCTTCCATAGCCTACGGCGAGGATGCTTCTTTTATAGAAACCCTTCTCCCCGGCAGCACTCCCGATGCCTTTGAAGCCGCAGAAAACGAAGACATCATTACACTCACACTTACATATAAAAAGGTGTTTGACAATATGTATTTCTACGGCACCGACAAAAAGGCCGTTTCAATGTTTATTGAAGAAAACAAGAGTGTTTTCTCCTGCCATACACGAAGCCTTGTACCCGGAAACGTGATTTATACTCTTCAGGTAAACTCGAAAACCTCTGAAATAATCTCTCTCGAAATAAAGCGCAGCTATTCCTTATCCTGCGTTGCTACCTTCACAAACACCCTTTCCGCAATCGGCTCAGTCTCTCTTTCAATGGCACCCGAATTTTCGGAAAGATATGACTTCTCCTTTGCGGGTATATCCATTGAAGAGGATATAAAAACCCTTGACAAAAACGGCTACGATACCCTCAGCGTAATCCCCCGCACCGAAGAAAACCTCGCAGAAGACGAATATTCTCTGAGCTTTTCTTCCTCTGATGAGAGTGTGGCAACGGTTGACGAAAACGGTCAGGTAACTGCCGTTTCGGAAAGCCAAAATCCTGCAGTAATCACCGTAACACTCAATTATCTCGGCAAAACCTTTACCGACAGCTGCCCCGTATATGTGGTAACACCTGTTGAAAAGGTAACGGTAAGCACCACAGAGCTTTCTGTTAAAAAAGGTGAAAAGGCTTCTCTTACGGCAGAAGTATCTCCGGATGAAGCCACAATAAAAACCGTTCTCTTCCACTCATCCGACGAAAGCATAGCAACAGTTGACGAAAACGGTGAAATCACCGCAGTATCAGAAGGCACAGCCACTGTCACTGCATATTCTGCACAGGGCTTTATTTCAGCCGAGTGCAATATAACGGTAACGGAATAAGGAGGTTATAGATATGGAAATGGGCGAAAATAAGAATAATCTCCCTGCTGAAAAAAAGGTAAACGTCTATGAGAATTTCAACTATGTCGGAGTAAAGGAATCCGTTGCCTACGTGCTCAATGACGTTTCCAACACCTTCAACATAAACTCCTTCCAGGAAAGATACATCTGGGACGTTGTTAAGGTTGACTTTACCGTGTCCGCTGTGGTAAACATATTCACAAGCGCATGGGATACCATAAACGATATACTTTTAGGCTCTCTTGTTGACAACACCCGTACAAGACTGGGAAAATTCCGTCCCTATCTTTTAGGACTTCAGATTCCCCTCACACTTCTGGGTGCTCTTTACTGGATGATTCCCCTTTTCTTCCCCGGCACTTCAGGCACTCACATCCCCAAGCTCATATTCTATTTTGCCTTCACGGTTATTCAGGAAACCGCCTCAACTGCCATAAACCTTGCACGCGGCGGATATATGTCAACCACCACCCCGAACCCCAATGAACGAGTAAGGCTTATCACCCTTGCGGAGCTTTTCTCGGGATATCTGGGTGAGGATATGCCCCGATACATCTTCGGTGTGCTTTATGACCTTATTGTCAATGAAAAAATAGGAATGAAGCTTTCAAGTGCCTTTATGTCTTTCGGTGTGGGCTGTTCCGTCATATCCTCGGGACTCACCCTCTATTATTTCTTCAATTCAAAGGAAAGAGTTCCTCAGTCCCTTGAACGTCCCAATGTAAAGGAAGGACTCAAGGCTATAGTAACCAACTATCCCGTGCTTTTGATGTGCCTTTCCGATTTCCTCGGAGGATTCTCGGTAAGCACAAGCGAAAGCAACTACTTCATAGATGTTTTCGGCTCATATTCGCTTATAACCATAGCAAACATACCCTCTTCGCTTAACGGAAGCATTTCCTACGGCTTCATACCCTTCTTAAGACGCAGATTTTCTTCAAAGGCTCTGTGGGTAGGTGCGGATATTTACGGAGATATTCTCTCTCTCGGCTTCTTCCTCTTCGGTATGATAAACAAAAACTACACAAAGATGATTCCTATGGTTGTTGCCGTAGGTATAAGAGAATGGTTCTATAAATGGGCATTCGGCGTAAACAAGGTTATCAACAACGACCTCTGGAATGAGGCTATGGACTTCTGCGAATGGAAAAACGGCTACAGAATGGAAGCCACCACCTCTGTTGCAAAGAGCCTTGTTCTGAAAATTCAGGGCTCGCTTATGAACTCTGTCAGAAGCATTATCCTTAAGAAAATAGGCTATGTTCAGGGCATAAAGATAGGTACTCAGAGCGACAGAACAAAATTCTGGCTCTTCGCTCTTTGCTCAGCTGTTCCCACCATATCGGGCGCTTTGGGTATTATTCCCAAGTTCCTGTGGCCTCTCACAAAGGAAAAGCGCACCAAAATGTATAAAGACCTTGCCGAAAGACGTAAGGAGCTTGTTGAAGCTGCCGTTTCTTCGTAAGCAGCTTACCGTATTTTTTCTGAAAAGCAAAACAAACAAGAAAGGTAATACCCATATGTACGATATTATAATAATCGGAGCCGGTCCTGCAGGACTTACGGCTGCAATCTATGCAAGACGGGCAGAAAAAAAGGTGCTTGTTATAGAAAAAGGAGTTTTCGGAGGTCAGGTGACCTTCTCTCCCAAAATTGAGAATTATCCCGGCTTCGGTGAGCTTTCAGGCACCGAGCTTGCGGACAAAATGGTGGAGCACGCTATTTCTCTCGGTGCCGAATTCGAAATGGAAGAGGTTACTGCCATAAAAAACGGAGAAACCAAAGAGGTTGTAACCGAAAACGGCTCATTCTTCGCAAAAGCCGTAATAATTGCCACAGGTGCGGCACACCGTCATCTGGGAATTGAGGGCGAAGAACAATATCTCGGAAACGGCATATCCTTCTGTGCCGTGTGCGACGGTGCGTTCTACAACAATATGGATGTCACGGTTATAGGCGGCGGCAACTCCGCATTGCAGGAGGCGATCCTTCTTTCCGCCAACTGTAAAAAGGTGACTCTTGTGCAGAATCTCCCCGCGCTCACAGGCGAAGAAGCACTTCAGAATACCCTTCGTTCAAAAGAGAATGTTGAAATTATCTGCTCATCCGTGGTAACAGGCTTCACGGGAGAAAGCTCCCTTGAGAGCATCGTAATCAGAAACACCGACAGCAATGAAAGTAAGATAATTCCCTGTGACGGCTGCTTTGTTGCCATAGGACTCATTCCTGCCACAGACTTTATAAAAGATACGGTAAAGCTTACAGCCTCAGGCTATGTAGATGCAAATGAAAGCTGCCGCACGGATATCGACGGAATTTTCGTTGCAGGCGACTGCAGAAGCAAGGAAATAAGGCAGATTACCACTGCTGCAGCAGACGGTGCCGCTTCTGCTCTTGCAGCAGTAAAATACTGCGGCTGATAAGACAACAAAAAAGGCTTTTTACTAAGAAAAAATCATACGATCAGTCTCCCTGCAGCCTCCGATTCCGGGGGCTGTATGTGTTTTTTGATATAATCAGAATTTTT
>JAZSNB010000001.1:0-18304 GCA_045536195.1 Acutalibacteraceae bacterium | reverse complement strand
TTCGCCTGCCCTTGAATAAAGAGCTGTAACTGTTGTATCTTCTGTTATATTATTGAGAGCCTTGTCCCAGCCTGCAAATGTGTAGCCTTCCTTTGAGGGTGCCGAGCCGTCATAAACTGCAGTGCCGCCTTCTTCAACTATCGTCTTGTAAAGAACGGTTCCGTCTGCATCAACGAAGGTTACCCAATAGTTTTCTACACCTTCAACTGCATACTGTGCAACAGCATAGGTATTCTTTGTAATACTGTCAAGCTCCTGGCTCCAGCCTGCAAATACATATGTTTTGCCGTCAGATGCAGGCTTCTGGGGAGAGAGAGAGTCTGCCATCTGTGCAGCCTCGCCGTATTCTACAGCTTCTTCCGAAATTGCACTGCCGTCATAATTTTTATAATATACATTGTATTTATTCTTTGTTTCTGTGAACAGTGCTGTATATTCTGCACTGCCTGTTACAGCAACTATTGCGGGAGACCAGCCTGAGAAGGTGTATGTATATTCTGCATTGCCCTCTTTCACAGGTGTTCCTGAATATGAAGGTGTTGTGCCGTATTCCCATTCGGTGTTCTGAAGAACGGTACCATCGTAGTTTTTGAATACTACGGGGAATTTTTTCTTAACAGCCGTAAACTTTGCCGTGTATTCAGCATTGCCTGAAACTGCGCTGACTGTGGGGTTCCAGCCGTTGAAAACATAATCATATTTTTCGTCTGAGGGTTTTACGGGAGTTTCGTCATATGAAGGAATGCTGCCGTAATCCCACTGAGAGCTCTGAAGCACCGTACCGTCATAGTTTTTGAAGGTTACGGTATATTTATTCAGAACTTCCTTAAAGGTTGCCGTATATGTAGCTTCTTCGGTAACTGTTGAAACTGAAGGAGTCCAACCGTCAAAAACATATGAATACTGAGGTGTGGCTTCCTTTACGGGTGTACCGCTGTATGAAGGAGTGTCACCGTAGTAGAGCTTACCGGACTGAAGCACTGTTCCGTCATAGTTTTTGAAGGTAATGGTATACTGATTTTTTATTGCATTATAGTGTGCATAATAGCTTACATCACCGTTCGCAACAGGAAGATTCGAAACAGTATATGTGGGGTTTCCTGTTGTGGTGTTTGAATTCGAGGTATTCCATCCGTCAAACACATAGGTATACTGAGCATCAGCCGCCTTTGCGGGCGTTCCGTTATAATAGGGCTGAACATTGTAATAGAAGTTCTGATTTGCAGATGCTGTATTAAGTAAGGTTCCTTCGTTATAGAATTTTACATTATACTGAACCTGATTTATTGTAAACTTTGTGGTTGTTGATTTTATGCTGTTAATATATGCGGTTACATAAACATCTCTCGAAGTTCCGCCACCGTTACTTACCCATGTTTTTGCTGCATTGGTAACACTTACAGTACATGTGTCAGCCTGTGATGTTGTTCTGGTAATACCTGAAATAGTTTCAGTGGTAGAAGTTGCAGAAGAGCTTGAATTAAGAGCATAATAAGGCTCCTGATACCATTCTACTCCATACTGGTCATAAACTGTTGCCGAGGCGGTTGAAGCAGTTGCGGTTCCGCTTTTAGGAACAGTAATGGATTTTGCAGTATTTGTCCATGAAATGGATGCGGGGGCTGCAATATTAGTTGAGGCATTTACTGTCCACGTATCCTTTGCTGCTGAAAAAGCACTGGATTTATCCTGGAATGATCCGCTAATAACCTCTTTCCAGCTGTTTGCACCGGCCTTCGATGCATAAACTTTAAGAGTAAATTTAAGCTCACGCCATGTAAGACCGCCGCCGAAGCTGTAGTCAAATGAATATGACGTGGGGAAGCCTCTTCCGGTATAAGTAAATGTATGGGTTTTCTCCTCGTCCATATTGCCTGTTGAAAGGCCTACCGATTGGGAGCTTTGGGTTCCCGTACCGTTATTTGCTTTGTAATAAAGAGTATGGTTATTCTTATCCCAGCCGTCGGCACCGTCGGTAACGGTAAGCTCGACCTTTATGTCGTACAAACCTGCCGTTGCGGCTTCGGCTTCGGGGGTAAGGTCACCCATAACGGGGATAAGCGACAGGCACATTAAAAGAGTAAGAAATATGCTCAGCGCTTTTTTGCCGTATGACTTTGCTTTTGTCATTTTCTGACATCTCCTTTCAGATTCTACGGAAACTTACCGTACAATTTTTTATACCGATAAAATTTCCGTTATCTCATTGAAAAAAACAACGAGATATTTATCTTATAATAACAGATGATAATATTTTATCATATTATATCAATTTTTTGAATTGGATATATTTCCAAAAAAGAAACCCTCGGTTATAACAACATAACCAAGGATTTCAGTATTTTTGTTGTTTTTTTGTTAATCAAACATTAACTCTGTCAAATCCGCAAAAGCATCAGAATTCTTTGCCGCAGATTTCCTTATATGCCTTTGCAGTAATCTCCATCATCTCATCATACTTTCTTTCGATATCGGCAACAAGAGCAAACTGAGTGTGACAGCGGACAAGATTATGGTCGGGATAATGAATTTTGAAATACACATCGCCCTCAATATAGTCGGTAAGAAAACGCATACCGCATTCAAGAGTCATCATTTTTGCAGAGAAAGGCAGAAGCTTTACTTCCTCATCCATAAGGCTGTGCCCTGCCGATGTGAGGAAGCCTCTTACATACTGCTCATAAAGACCGAGGTCAAGAGAAACATTATTTACATTCTTATCATCCTCGGTGGTGGTGTTTGCTCCGAAACGGATAGCATCACCAAAGTCATAGAGGCTGAGCCCGGGCATAACGGTATCAAGGTCAACAATACAAAGAGGCTCATTTGTTGTTTTATCAAAAAGAATATTATTAAGCTTTGTGTCATTATGAGTAACTCTGACGGGAAGGTCACCGATAACGGTTTTTCCTGTAAGCACATAGGTTTCATTACGGTGGGCGCGGCAGAATTCTATTTCTTCACCGAGATATTTCACTCTGCCCTTTGCATCCGCTTCAATAGCATTCACAAGATTTCTGTAACGCTTGCCGGTATTATGAAAATCAGGAATCGTTTCATAAAGTGTATCAATGGGGAAATCGGCAAGCTGTCTCTGAAATTCACCGAATGCCTTACCGGCATTGAAGAAAACCTCGGGAGACTCAATAGAATTATTTGAATAGCTGTTTTCAACAAAATTATAAAGACGCCATACTCTGCCCTTAGGGTCTGTATAATATTTTTTACCTGTTCTGGTAGGCTTGCAATAGAGAGCTTCTCTTTCGGGGTCGCCGCCGGCTGCAATTATCTTATCTCTCAAAAAAGAGGTAACACAGTCAACGTTTGCCATAAGCTCATCGGGATTTTTAAAAACTGCTGTATTTATGCGCTGAAGAAGATGACGCATTTCCATACCGTCAACATTATAAACAACTGTCAGGGTATCATTTATATGACCGTCATCAATTGGATAGAATTCAACAAACTTTCCTGCAACAGAAAAATTATCAAGTATCTGTCTGATTTCTTCATTAGTAAACATAAAATTATCCTCCTTATGTTACTGATAAAAATTATATCACACAGAAAAAAATAGTCAAGTTTCTATTTTTGTGCTTTACATATGGACTTTTTTCGGTTAGAATATAAAATAGAGAAAGTTTAGGAGGATCATATGAAACCTGTTTACAAAAGAATACTTCTTAAGTTAAGCGGTGAAGTTCTTGCAGGTGAAGCCGGCCACGGCATCAATTTCGACACAGTGACCGACATCTGCAGCATCATCAAGGATGTTTCCGATATGGGTGTTCAGGTGGGAATTGTTGTAGGCGGCGGCAACTTCTGGAGAGGCAGAAGCAGCGGCGACATGGACAGAACAAGAGCTGACCATATGGGTATGCTTGCAACCGTGATAAATTCCCTTGCACTTCAGGAGGGACTTATTCAGGCAGGCAACGATGCAGTTGTCATGACAGCGCTTGACATACAGAGAATGGCAGTTCCCTTCAACAAAGATGAGGCTGTAAAAGCAATGGAAAGCGGAAAGGTTGTTATTTTCGGCTGCGGCACGGGAAGTCCCCTTTTCAGCACGGACTCAGGTGCAGCTCTCAGAGCTATTGAAACCGGCTGCGACATATTTTTCAAGGCAACAAATGTTGACGGTGTATATGATAAAGACCCCAACAAATTTGCCGATGCAGTAAAATACGAAACACTTACTTATGACGAAATCCTTGAAAAGCACTTAGGTGTTATGGATAACACTGCAGCAGCTTTGGCAGGAAACAGCCGTCTGCCCGTTCTTGTTTTCAATCTGAATGATCCCGAAAATATAAAAAGAGCAGTTCTCGGTGAAAAAATCGGCACAATTGTCAGATAAATAAAAAAACATACATATAAATAACCGGAGGTAAATATTTATGAAAACCGTTTTTGATTTCGCAAAGGAAAAAATGACAAAGTCCATTTCCGCACTCAATTCAGAATACAATTCAATCCGTGCAGGCAGAGCTAATCCTGCTGTTCTCGATTCAATCAGAGTTGACTATTGGGGTGTTCTCACTCCCGTTAACCAGATGGCTGCCGTTTCGGTTGCAGAGGCAAGAATCCTTGTTATCCAGCCCTGGGACAAATCAGCTCTCAAGCTTATCGAAAAAGCTATTCAGACATCAGATATCGGTATCAATCCTCAGAATGACGGTACTGTTATCCGCCTTACATTCCCCCCTCTTACAGAGGAAAGAAGAAAGGCTCTTGTTAAAGAAGTAAAGGCAACTGCCGAAAATTCAAAGGTTGCTATCAGAAATATCAGACGTGACGCTCTTGAAAAGCTCAAGACAATGAAAAAGAACTCAGAAATCACCGAAGATGATCTTAAGTACGGCGAAACAGAGGTTCAGAAGATCACAGACGATTTCATCAAGCAGGTTGACTCCGTTGCAAGTGCAAAAGAAGCAGAAATCATGGAAATCTGATTATGGCAGATAATAAATTTTCAGTTCTTCCCGCCCACGTAGGCGTTATTATGGACGGCAACGGCAGGTGGGCAAAAAACAGAGGTCTTCCAAGAAAAATGGGACATATTGAAGGAGCAAAAACCTTCAGAAGAATAGGCGAATATGCAGGAAATCTCGGTATCCGCCATATTTCCTTTTATGCCTTTTCAACAGAAAACTGGTCACGTCCCGAGGATGAGGTCAATGCAATAATGAAGCTTTTCGGCGACTATCTTCAGGAAGCGGAGGAAAGACTTCAGGAAAACCTTGAAAAGGGCATAAGACTCAGATTTTTAGGAGACAAATCAAAGCTTACCGATGAGCTGAGATATGCAATGGACTATCTTGAAAATGCCACAAAGGATATGACAAAGGTTAATCTTAACCTTGCTATAAACTACGGCGGTCAGCAGGAAATTCTCCACAGCGTAAAAAATATTGCATCGGATGTTCTTTCAGGGAAAATTAAGCCTGAAGACATAACATTACAGACAATAGAAAAAGGACTTTACACCGAAGAACAGCCACCTGTTGACCTGGTTATAAGACCAAGCGGTGAACAGCGTCTTTCAAACTTCCTTTTATGGCAGTCGGCATATGCGGAATTCTGGTATTCAGATGTGCTCTGGCCCGATTTTACCGAACAGGATTTTGATAAGGCTCTTGAAGCGTATCAGCAGAGAAACCGTCGGTTCGGCGGTGTATAAGTATTCAGCGGATGTGCTATGCATCCGCTTTATTATAGAAATAAATATTAAGGAATTTTGATTTATGAAAACTCGTGTTATTACAGGACTTGTAGGTCTCGTTGTTGTTATCGGCTGGCTTTTTTCAATGTACACACCCGTTTTTACGGCTGTGCTGGCAATAGTTGCCGCAATAGGTGTGTATGAGCTTCTCAAGGCATTTGAGGTCAGAAGCTTACCGCTGAAGATACTTTCGCTTGCAGTTTCTGCCGTAGTTCCCTTCTACTTCAGTTACGGCAGCCTACTCAGCATCCCCATGTTCCCCGTAATAACAATAGTTGTTCTTGCAGCACTTATTATTATGGTGCTTGATTTTGAAAAAACAAAATTCGAGCAGGTTGCCTGTTCTCTTTTTGCCGCAGCTTTTGTTCCGTCGGCACTTTCCGGAATCATTCTTTTCAGGGATGTATATATCAACTTCCCCGATGATTATAAAAAGACCGACGGTATATTCCTTATACTTTTTGCCTTTTTCTGCTGCTGGCTTTCAGACACATTTGCTTATTTCTGCGGAAGATTTTTCGGAAAACACAAGCTCGCTCCCGTAATTTCTCCCAAGAAAACAGTTGAAGGTGCTGTAGGCGGCTTAATATGCACTGCAATACTCAACACTGTTCTCTTCTTTGTCTTCAGACTCAATTTCGACCTTACTGACAAAATTTCACTTCCCCTTGTTATTATTTCCTCCGTATGTCTTTCCGTTATAAGCATATTCGGTGACCTTGCCGCATCTACAATAAAAAGACATCACGGTATAAAGGACTTCGGAAATCTCCTTCCCGGTCACGGAGGTGTGATGGACCGATTCGACAGCTCATGCTTCGTATTTCCCGCACTATATGCAATCATTTCTATTGTGAATGCCATTTAACTGAAAGGTAACAAAAAAATGAAAACAATAGCTGTTTTAGGTTCTACAGGTTCAATAGGTGTGCAGTCTCTTGACGTAGCAGAAAAATCAGGCTACAGAGTGGATGCTCTCACAGCTCACAAGGATTTCAGAAAGCTTGAAGAACAGATAAGAAAATTCAGACCGGAGTATGCCGCTTTATCCGATACTGCAGCAGCCGCCGAGCTGAAGCTGAGAGTAAGAGATACCGCAACAAAGGTATATTCAGGTCCTGAGGGTATCGAAATATGTGCCGAAAAATCAAAAGCAGATATTGTTATTGATTCTATTGTTGGTCTTGCAGGTCTTCGTCCCGCACTTATGGTGCTTGAAAGCGGAAAGCATCTTGCACTTGCAAATAAGGAAGCACTTGTAGCAGGAGGAAATCTCGTACTTGATGCGGCAAAAAAGAGCAATCGCAGAATTCTTCCCGTTGACAGCGAGCATTCTGCAATTTTTCAGTGTCTTGAGGGACGTCCCTCAAATAAAGCACTCAAAAAAATAATTCTCACAGCCTCCGGAGGTCCTTTCTTCGGAAAAACAAGAAAAGAGCTTGAGAATGTAACTGCAGCAGATGCTCTGAAGCATCCGAACTGGGACATGGGTGCAAAAATAACTATTGACTCTGCATCTATGTTCAACAAAGGTCTTGAACTTATAGAGGCACATTTTCTTTTCGGTGTTGCTCCGGATGACATTGATATTCTTGTGCACAGAGAAAGCATTATTCATTCTATGGTTCAATATGATGACAACTCGGTTATTGCACAGCTGGGACTTCCCGATATGAGAATTCCCATTCAATATGCTCTCACCTACCCTGAAAGATTCCCTTCTCCCGTGGGTGAGCTGGACCTTGCACAAATAGGAAAGCTTACTTTCTTTGAACCCGATTATGAGGTTTTTGACTGTCTTAATATCTGCCGCGAGGCTATCAGCATGGGCGGACTTTATCCTGCTGCCGTAAACAGTGCAAATGAAGAAGCAAACAGGCTCTTCAGAGAAGGTAAGGTAAAATTCCTTGAGCTGGGTTCTCTTATAAGAACCGCATTTTCTGTTACCCCGGATAAAAAAGACTACACTACAGATGATATTTATGAAATTGACCGTCTTGCAAGAAAGACCGTAAATGACTGTATTTCATAAGCCTCTGTTAAAATAAATCATAAAAACAAAGGGGGATATCCTTGAATAACATTTTACTTTCAATTTCTGCTGCCTCAATATGGGGCAAGGTCTGGCCGATTCTTTTTGCTATTCTGTTTTTCGGAATAATAATCGCTCTTCACGAATTCGGTCATTTCAGCACGGCAAAGCTTTTCAAAATAAAGGTCAATGAATTCTCCATTGGTATGGGTCCCGCTCTTTTCAAAAAGAAAAAAGGCGAAACTCTTTATGCACTGAGACTTCTTCCCATAGGCGGCTTTGTTTCACTTGAGGGTGAGGATGAGTCTTCAGATGATCCCAGAGCCTTCAGCAATCAGAAGGCATGGAAAAGATTCATTGTTATTGCGGCGGGTGCCACGCTCAACATCCTTTTAGGACTTGTTTTGATAAGTGTTACTCTCGGTCTCAGCGGTTTTGTGCCCTCAACAACAGTTTCTGATGTATCGGAAAATATGTATACAGAGGAAACCGGTGTGATTATCGGTGACGAAATTCTGGAAATCGACAACACCCGCGTTCATTCTGCCAGAGACCTCTATTACTGTCTTTACAGAAACAACGACGGTAACTTTGATATCACACTCAGAAGAAACGGCAAAAAGATCGAGCTTTCACAGGTTGAAGTGGTTTACGACCTTGATAACGGAATGTGCTCATTTATTGTAGGAAGCGATCCTGTTTCAATCGGAAACATCATTCCCGGTACAATCAAAGAAACACTTTCAATGACAAAAATGATATGGCTCAGCCTCATTGATATGTTCAGAGGCAATTTCGGTATGGATGAGCTTTCAGGACCTATCGGTACAATCAACATTGTTGCCGACACTGCCACAGACGCCGTTAAAACAGCCGATTATTCAATGATTGTGTTTATTCTTGCATTTATAACGGTAAACATCGGTATGGTAAATCTTCTTCCCCTCCCCGCTCTTGACGGCGGCAGACTTTTCTTTATCTTTATTGAAATAATAATAAGAAAGCCCATTCCCAAGAAATTTGAGGCCATTGTGCATACAGCAGGTCTTGTTCTGCTTCTGATACTGATGGCTGTGATTTCTTTCAATGATATAGCAAATCTGTTCAGAGGTTAAAAAAAATGGCTGGTAAAAAACAGGTAAAAATCGGAAATATTCTTCTGGGCGGCGGTGCTCCCGTCAGAGTGCAGTCGATGCTCAACACTCCCGCAGAAGACATTGCTGCATCCGTAAGCCAGGCTAAAGAGCTTGAAAATGCGGGCTGTGAAATCATAAGAGCCACCGTACCCACACTTGAAGCAGTAAAAACAATTGCTGCGCTTAAAGAGAATATAAACGTGCCCATTGTGGCTGATATTCATTTTGACTACAGAATGGCACTTGAGGCTCTTTGCGCAGGCGTTGACAAAATCAGAATCAATCCCGGAAACATAGGTTCTGATGAACGTGTAAAGGCAGTTGCCGATGAATGCGCGAGAAGAGGCGTGCCTATAAGAATAGGGGTAAATTCAGGCTCTGTCGAAAAAGAGATTCTTGCAAAATACGGCTCCCCCGTTCCCGAGGCACTTGTTGAAAGTGCGCTCTATCACGTAAGCCTTCTGGAAAAGTTTGATTTTGATGACATTGTGATTTCAATAAAATCCTCCGATGTTGCCACCACCTGCAAAGCATACCGTCTTATGGCAGAAAAAACCGACTATCCTCTTCACCTGGGAGTAACCGAAGCCGGAACCGAAAGAATGGGACTCATAAAGTCTTCTGCCGGCATAGGAGCTCTTCTTCTTGACGGTATCGGTGACACAATAAGAGTTTCTCTCACAGCACCTCCCGTAAAAGAGGTTTATGCAGGATATGATATACTTAAAGCCTGCGGGCTCAGAAAAAAAGGTGTCAATCTTGTTTCCTGCCCTACCTGCGGACGCACTAAGATTGATCTGATAGGTCTTGCAAACAAGGTTGAGGATGCACTTCGCAATGTTGATAAGGACATTACCGTTGCGGTCATGGGCTGCATTGTTAACGGCCCGGGAGAAGCAAAGGAAGCAGATATCGGTATTGCAGGAGGCAACGGAGAAGGGCTTATTTTCAGAAAAGGTGAAATTCTCAGAAAGGTGCCGGAAGAAAAGCTTTTTGATGAGCTTCTTGAAGAAATTCGAAAACTGTAATTTTCAACAAAATACATCACAAGAAAGACGGCTGCATGTCGTCTTTTTTTATTGATTGTTAACAAACTTCAGACAATTTGGTTACAAATTGTAATTTTTATCTTGCATTTTGTTACAAAATAGGGCATAATACTATTGTTGCATAAAATCAGTAAATTTGTCTTTTACAAATATTCGGAGGTTTTTTGATGCATAAAAATTTAATACTGAAAACTGTCAGCCTGATTCTTGCACTTGTTTTGTGCTTCGGCACTTTTTCTGCAACTGCAGGCGCAGCTGAGGTAAACGGAGCTCAGGCTATTATTGACACTGCACTTTCGCAGGTGGGTACATACGAAGGCTCCGGAGGCTATTCCAAATACGGCGACTACTTCGGCAGTCCTTACATTGCCTG
This sequence comes from Acutalibacteraceae bacterium, assembly GCA_045536195.1. Lineage (GTDB taxonomy): Bacteria > Bacillota > Clostridia > Oscillospirales > Acutalibacteraceae > RUG806. The sequence goes on along the minus strand of JAZSNB010000001.1, from coordinate 7,989 downwards.
GTGCTGTGCGTTCGTATCATGGTGTGCAAGAACAACAGGAATCTCAGAAAGCGTAATTCCTACAAACCTTTCATGCACCACAATGCGTGATCACTTCAAAAGCAAAGGACTTTATTATCTCTCAAAATCCTACGGCGGAACATACACACCCAAGCAGGGCGATCTTATATTCTTCACAAGTACTTCCCCTTCAAACAGAAATCAGAATAATATCACTCATATCGGCTTTGTTGTTGATGCAACATCTTCATATGTAACTTGTGTTGAAGGCAACTGTCCTGACAGAGTACGAAAAATCGACAGACAATATACATCTTACATAGCAGGTTATGCAACACCCAAATATACGGGAGTAACACCGGGCAACACTGCACCCGAAATCAAATATGAAACAGGTGTATATATCACTGACGAGGTTATGAATTTCCGCACAGAGCCCGGCGGAAATATCATATGCACAATCCCTGTAAACACAACTCTTTCAATATCCGAAGTTCAGGGTGACTGGGGCAAAACAACATATAACGGAAAAACAGGCTGGATGTCACTTACCTACAGTACATATCAGTCAGGAACCGTAGATAAGCCCTCTACACAAACTCCTTCCACGCAGGTTCCCTCAACTTCAACAAACAAATATAAGGTTTATGAAACCACAAGACTCAGAGCAGAGCCCAATACAAACTGTGCAATACTCGGCTCCGTTCCCTCAGGCACAATTGTTGAAGTAAAAGAAAAATCCTCAAACTGGGGCAAAATAACATACGGCGGTGTAACCGGCTGGATGTGTCTTGATTGGTCATCCCCCTACAACCGTGAGGTTGATTGGCTTATTATGGATATTTCCCAATGGCAGCGTCCATCTGAGCTTAACTGGACTAAGCTTAAGAATGCGGGTGTCAAGGGTGTTATTATCCGAATTGGCGGCAGAGGCTCCAACGGTTCAAAATCCGTTTATGCCGATGAATCATTCCTTCAGCACTACAAAAATGCAAAGGCTGCAGGAATGTATGTAGGTGTGTATTTCTTCTCATATGCACTCACTAAGGCAGGCGCAATAGAAGAAGCGAATTTCACGGTAAATACTCTTAAGAAATATAATTGTCAGCTTGACCTTCCCGTATATATCGATATGGAGGATTACGGCTCAGACAAATCACATTTATATGCAGGCAAAACAACCTGCTCTATGGTGCTTGACGAATTCTGCAAGGTAGTTGAAAACGCAGGCTACTATGCAGGTATTTATGTAAGCCGTTCATTTGCCCAGACCCACGTTAATCCTTCTGTTTTCGAAAACCGTTCAACATGGATAGCAGAATGGGATTCATCCTACTGTACATATAACGGTCAGGTAGACGTATGGCAATACACTGAAACAGGTGTTATCAGCGGAGCTCCCGGAAAAGTAGACCTCAGCCGGATGTATACAAATTATCCGAAATACCTCAGCAATCAGGGCACAACCGCTCCTGAACAGAACCCGACACCCGAAACTCCTGATGATCTGAAGGGTGACGTTGACGGAAACAAAAGAATTACTGCGGCAGACTCAAGACTCGCATTGAGATATTCGGTAGGTCTTGAAAAATTCACGGCAAAGCAGACTGCCGCTGCAGACGTTGACAACAACGGAAAAATTACTGCAGCCGATGCAAGAATAATTCTCAAGGCATCAATAAGCTAATTACAGGTTAATCTCCAAGTTAACATAAAAAAAGAGTTTATCATTCCCTCAAAGGTCTGATAAACTCTTTTTTTGCTGTAAAATAAATTATTGTTGTTTCATATTCTTTCTGTATGCCAGATAATCCTCAAGAATTATAACTGCCGCAACCGCATCCACAGTATTCTTGCGTTTATTGCCGCGTGTATCTGTCATATTCATTATTTTATGGGCACTGACGGTAGTGAGTCTTTCATCCCTCAAAACCGTGTTTATGCCCGAAATTTCCTGAAGCCTTGAAGCAAACTCCTTGCACGCCTCTGCCCTGAAGCCCTCTGAGCCGTCCATATTCTTAGGAAGCCCTACAGCAATCTCTTCAGCCTTCAGCTCCTTAGCCTTTGAAATAACGGCTTCAACTACTTTCCCTGGATTTCTTTCGGTAATAACACCCACGGGAGAAGCAAGGAATTCACTCTTATCACAGACCGCAAGCCCCGTACGGACATCGCCATAGTCTACTGCAAGAATTACCATAATTTTTGTTCCTTTCCGAAAAAATTCCGGGCACGATAGTAAATCCTGCCCGGAAAAATCATATATGTGTTTTTTAGAACTGCGGGATTTCGTAGTTTCCGCTGCCGGAGCCTCCGCCGCCGTGGCCTGAACAAACACTCGGCAAGGCATCTACTCTGAACCAGCCTACAGAAGAAGGACAGCCTGAATTTGCAAGTCTGCCTGTAGCTGTACAATAGCTTCTCTGTACAGATTCGTCACTCATTTCAAATTCCTTGTATTCAAGGCCTGTATGAATGCGCTTCATAACCTCTCTGTAAACCTGACCTGCAGGGTTTGCACCGTAGTAGCCGAGGTTGATGGTTCTTCTTTCCTTTTCAAATCCGGTCCATACACAGCCTACATAATAAGCTGTACCGCCGATTATCCATCTGTCAACGTTATCCGAGCTGGTACCTGTTTTTGCCCAGTTATCCTGTCCCTTGACTGCATAAGGAGCACCTGTACCGCTTGAATAAGAAACAACACACTTAAGAAGCTGAAGCATAACGTCTGCAGTACCCTTTGTGAGTACTCTTTCGCCCTCTCTGTCGGGTTCAAGAATGACCTCAGTACCTGCTGAATTTGTTACCTCATAATAGCACCAGGGCTCGTAATAGATACCGCCGCTTCCGAAGGTTACGAATGCAGCAGCCATTTCAAGACAGGTCATACCGTACTGCATAGCACCGATGGCAAGAGGAGCGTAGTTGTTATCCTTGGGCATAAGCGTTGAAATGTGAAAACGGTCTCGTAAGAAGGTATATGATGTATCTGTAGAGATAGTATCAATAATTCTTGCAGGAACCGTATTGAGTGAAGGAGCAATTGCCTGAGGAAGGTTACGAAGGTCATTGGGATCACCGGTAACACCGCCGTAGTTTGTGGGCCATGCTCTTGCTTCACCGGGAAGATTAATACCGAAATTGGGAAGATAAGATGACCAGAAGTAAACACCGAGCTCAATAGCGGGTGCATACGCGGACAAAGGCTTGATACAAGAACCCGGCTGTCTGGGTGACGATGTACCGATATTAAGAGTTCTGTCACCGGTCTTTTTACCAAGACGTCCTGCGGTTGCAACCACTCGTCCTTCATAATCCATAATTATCATAGATGACTGAATCGCGGGATTGTCTTCCGTATCCTCTTCCTGCGGGAAGGTTACTCTGTTTTCATAAACATATTCGAGCTCATTCTGAATGTCAAGATCAAGAGCCGCATATACCTTAAGTCCGCCGTAATAAACCTTGCGGAATGCCTCTGATTCGGAATAACCGTACTTTTTCTGCAGATCCTTTATAAGAGAATCGATAACATAGTCAACATAATAGCTGTTGTACTCTGTTTCAATCTCAACATCCTCTTCGTCGTTTTCAGCATCCTCATCGTCAGAATCTTTAATACCGCTTCTGTTATCACCGTAGAAAACTACCTCTTCAGCAAGAGCGGCATCATACTGTGCCTGAGTGATATCTCCCTGCTCAAGCATAGCATCAAGACACTGAGTTGCACGGTCACGGTTAATTTCATAGTTTATGATAGGATTATATTTTCTCGGAGCATTTGTAATGGAAGCAAGAATTGCAGATTCCATCAGCGTAAGCTCATCAACAGTTTTGTTGAAATAATACTCTGCACCTGTCTTGATACCGTAACAGCCCATATCAAGATAAATAGTGTTAAGATATGCTTCGAGAATTTCGTCTTTATCAAAATGCTGCTCAAGCGCAAGAGCATTTCTGATTTCTTTATATTTTCTTACGAATGTACGGTTGTTTTCACCTGTAAGGTTTTTTATAAGCTGCTGAGTGATAGTTGAACCACCCTGTGAGAAACTGTATTCAACAACAACACCGATAGTTCTTATCCAGTCAACACCGTGATGCTCGTAAAAACGCTTGTCCTCAAGGTCAACAACTGCATTCTTAAGATCCTCGCACACATATTCAAGGTCAACCCACTCTCTGTTTTCAGCACCGTGAAGACGGGCAATTTCAACAGGGTCATCATCCTTTTCGCCTGCGTAGATAATAGTTGTCTGGCTCTGATCCTTAAGATACTGATCAAGATCTATGTAGTCAACACCTGCAACATCCTTTGAGGGGTCGCCTGCACCGATATTGATAAGACCTACGTCGGTAAATACTTCAAGCATAACAAAGCCTACCGAAAGCACGCCTGTCATAAAGACCATAAGGAAAAGAATCAGCGTTACACTGAGCCACTTAGGCATCTTCTTTTTCTTCTTTTTTCTTCTTCCCTTCTTTTCTTTTACGGGACTAGTGTTTTCTTTATTCAAAATCTTCATCCTCTTTCGCCGTAGATTGATAAGGATATGTTTTTACATATACGAAAGATAGTATAACACACTTTTTCGAAAATGTTTAGTATATTTTGAAAAAAAGTTACCAAATATTATTTAAAAATAATTAAAGAAGTTGATTATTTGAACCAAAAATTTATAAAAACCTATTTTTTTCTTTTTATTTGTTTATTTTTTATTATTTTGGTATGCGTTTATCACACGTCTGAGCAACCGTCCCGAGACATAGCGGCACCATATATTCTCGGTGAATCCGACGGAAAGCTTGCTGTTTACGAGCAAGGTAAAAATGAACCTGCAGAAACCTTTGATACCGACATAAACATTTTTCCGGATGATGATATAAAAAAACTGAAGGAAGGAATTCCCGCGTATACGAAAGAAGAATTATCGGGACTTATTGAAGACTTTTCCGGTTAATTTATTGACATTGACATAATTTCAGCAGTATAATAATTTTATACGATGTGAAAGGATGTTGAATATGCATTACACTATGAATATTGCCGGCTGCGAAAGAAATCTGCCCCTTTGCAAGCTCAACGAAGAGCTTCAGATAGGTGCTTTTGTTATGTTCGGAGATGTTGAGCTCACAATCGCCTGTGCTAAGGCTCTTCTTGAAAAAGCACCGGAATATGATTATATTATAACCGCCGAGGCAAAGGGAATTCCCCTTGCTTATGAAATGGCAAAGCAGCACGGCGACCCCACACACTTTATCGCAAGAAAAAATCCGAAACTTTATATGACAGGTGTTTTCGAGGTTGATGTTCGTTCAATCACAACAGCAAAGGATCAGAAGCTCTATCTTGATACTGCAGATGCAAAGCTTATGAAAGATAAAAAGATACTTATTATCGATGATGTTATTTCCACGGGAGAATCCCTTTATGCCGTGGAGCAGCTCGTTGAAAAAGCAGGCGGTATAATCTGCGGAAAGGCAGCCGTGCTTGCAGAAGGAAAGGCTGCAGACCGTGATGATATCATTTATCTTGAAAAGCTGCCTCTTTTCGACAATTCGGGAAATCCCCTTAACTGAAAAAAACTCCGGCTGAAAAAAAGCCGGAGTTTTTCATATTATCAGATACTTATGCAAAGATATCACGGAAGAACTGAATAATTGCATTGAATAAAGCAACAAGCCAGTCAAAGGGACTTACGATATTTTCAACATCCATCTCTTTTCCGCAGAAATCACATTCACCGTTATAATTATCATCGGTATGATCCTTTACTGCAAAGGTTTTGATTTCAGCTGCCGCACAGCGTGTGCACTCACGTTTTTCGTGACCTTCGTCAGTACAGGTTGCTTCATTTACGGTGTACCAGTCGCCGTAGTTATGACCGAGAGCGGGAATTCCGTTTTTATAATCCTTGTAGTTATCTCCGCAGTATGTGCAGACAAAAAGAGTATAACCGTCTTCCACGCAGGAGGGAGCAACACTTGTGCCGTTATAAAGATGATTGCAGTCTGCTGCCGAAGCACAAAGTGCAAAGGATGAAAGAATAACCAGGGAAGCTAAAACAACGCTTATGAATTTACGCATATTTTTCATTTTACACAACTCCTTTATGATATCATTTTAACACAATAGGGCTTTTATGTCAAACACTTTCGATAAAACGGATAAATGCTGCCATACCTTCTTCAGTACGCTTATAAACACCTGCATGCTCAAGAACAGTGGAAAAGACTTTACCAACCTCATCCTTAAGAATATCCATTGTGTTTTCTTCGGTGAATTCGAAATTGTCTATGAAGGATTCAACCCAGTCGGCATGCTCCTTGGTGAGAGCATCTGCTCTTAAATCTGATTTTGTGAGAATTGCCTTTTCTACCGCTTCAAGCTCATCCTTGAGTCTGGGAGGAAGCACGGCAAGTCCCATAACCTCAATAAGACCGATATTTTCCTTTTTGATGTGATGAAGCTCGCTGTGAGGATGATAAACACCGAGAGGATGCTCTTCGGTTGTTATATTATTACGAAGAACAAGATCAAGCTCAAACATATCGCCCCTTCTTCTTGCAATGGGAGTGATAGTATTATGAGGATTACCGTCAGTTTCTGCGAAAATAAAAGCAGCTTCATCTGTATATGAGCGCCATTTAAGAAGAAGCTTATCAGCAAGATTTACAAGGCTTTCTTTATTTTCACTCTGAAGTCTTATTGTAGACATAGGCCACTTTACAATACCTGCCTTCACATCGGAGAAGCCTTCAAAGGTGAGCTCTTTTTCAATGGGCGCTCTCTCCATTGCGAATTCATATTTTCCGCCCTGGAAGTGCTCGTGGGAGAGAATTGAACCGCCTACAATGGGAAGGTCTGCATTTGAGCCGAGGAAATAATGTGGGAACACCGTTACAAACTCAAGAAGCTTTGAAAAAGCACTCTTATCAATTGTCATGGGTGTGTGCGTTCCGTTGAACACGATGCAGTGCTCATTGTAATAAACATAGGGAGAATACTGCATAAACCACTGAGAATTATTAATGGTAACAGGGATTATACGGTGATTCTGACGGGCAGGGAAATCAATTCTTCCGCTGTAGCCCTCACATTCACGGCAGAGCATACACTTGGGATAGCCGACCTGAGGCATATTTTTTGCAGCAGCGATAGCCTTGGGGTCCTTTTCGGGCTTTGAAAGATTTACGGTAATATCAATGGTGCCATACTCCCCTGTCTGCTGCCATTTGAGTATTTTGGCAATTCTGTTGCGGCGGATATAATTTGTATCACCGCTGAATTTATAATACCAGTCTGTTGCCTTTTCGGGATTTTCTTCATAAAGACCTCTGAACTTTTTTATAACCTCAGAGGGACGGGGTGTGAGCACACCCATAATCTTTGTATCAAAAAGATCTCTTGAAACACTGCCGCTGTCAATAAGACCCATTTCCACAGCATCATCACAAAGCGAATCAAGAAGCTCTTCAATTCCGCCCTCAGCTATGGGGGCATCGGCATCAAAATCATTTTTGCCGAAAAGAGCAATAATTCCGTTGATACAATAAGTTTTATCAGCCTCATCAATGAGACCTGCGTTTACAGCATATTCAACAACTGCTTTGATTTTTCCGTCTGTCATATCTTTGACCTCTCACATCCGAATTATAAATATATTATATACACACCGTGATAATTTCGCAAGAGGAAAGAAAAAAATATTTGCATTAGCACATATCAGGATATATAATGATAAAAAAGCTCTCGGAGGAAAATTATATATGAAATACGAAAACAACTGGGATTCCCTGAATTCACGCCCCGTTCCCGAATGGTTTGCCGATGCAAAATTCGGTATTTTTATTCACTGGTCCCTGTTCTCCGTACCCGCTTATGCAGGTGAGCAGACAAAGGACATTATGGAGCAGATTGAAGCCGGCGAGATGGAAGAACTTTTCCATAACTACCCCTATGCAGAGTGGTACCTAAATTCACTG
>JAZSNB010000152.1:0-4791 GCA_045536195.1 Acutalibacteraceae bacterium | reverse complement strand
CTGAGAGCTTTTTTTCTGTCTAAATGTAAAATGCGGATTACAGACAGAAGGCTTTTCTCTTTATACTTTATCTGTAAGAAAAAGTACTTGCGGGAACAATAGTTATTCTTGAATATTGACAATAATATTTATATAATTTATAATAATTTTATGAATATTGTTGCAAAATATTCACTGTATATACATTTTGTACTTATGTATATATGCCGGCTTTGCTTGAAAAACAAAGAAAAGAGGAGAAATTTATGTCTGACCAATATGTTATCAGTGCTGCCAATCTGAGTTATATAGAAAGGAATCTTAAAGCCATCAACGGTGCAATAAGTGCTCTTGATTCAAATATTGATACCGTGAACGAGAATGTAAAGGTTGTTTATAACGAGGTAGGTGCACTCGCAAGAGATTTTTATGCTTTTGTTGATGTTCAGCTTAAGGCCAACGCAAAATCCAATTCACAGCAGCAGCTTATCCGTATCCGTCAGGAAATGGAAAAGCGGTTCGGAAAATATGAGGATGTAAGAAATCATACAACAGGTATTCTTCAGGCAAATGACCTGGGAATAGTAAAGAAGGAAACAATTTCAAATGTAACCGAAGAGCTTATGCTTTCCACGCCGGGCTACTGGCTTTCTCCCTGTCTTGTTGCTCTTGCAGCATGGATCAATGATATGCCCGAGCTTGCAGAAAGAGCGCTCAGAGAGGGTATAAAGAGAAATGACGAGAAAACCTCTCTTTTCTTTGCTCTTGTGTGCAGACGTGCCGACCGTAAGCAGGCTTCTCTTAAATGGACACAGAGATATCTCGCTAATCAGGATGAAGAGCAGCTCGACAGAAAGACCGTTATTATTCTTGATGCCTTTGCAAGCGGACTTTTGGGTGCCGATACAGAGGGGGTTATTTCAAAGCAGATGGCTTTATGGCTTGAAAAGCTTGCAGATAAGCCGGGCTTTATTGAGCAGCAGGTTTCTCAGTGGTCAGATGCCATCAATCTCAGAAGACAGCCTCTTCCCGCAAACGATTATACATATCTTCGCAAATATTCAAAAACCTGGCCCGTGCTTTCGGATATTATGGAGGGCGCTCATCTTCACGCCGAAATGCTCAGCTATTTTATTGATATTTTTGAGAAGCAGGATTCGACCGATTCTCTTAAAGAACAGCTTGATGAAATTCTCACAAGCCTTGTAACTGATTTTGATGACGAAGAGCTTCCCTTGAGAAAAGAGGAAAAGTATCATCAGTTTGTTGTCGATTTTGAGGGTGACGAGGAAAGAGCAAAGAAAAATATGCAGCTTGAAGAAAGCGCATTTGAAGTACATAAAGACTTCACACAGCTTCTCACTGATGCTGCAATGAAGCCTGAAAGCTCACACGCAAGCGTATCGACACAGAAGTTTGCCATAGCCCTTTCAAAGGAGTGGATAGGCACCGCTTATGATGATGTTGTTGCACGCAACCGTATGAAGATACCCAATGAAATCTCAATTAATGTAGATACCTTCAATGATGTTACCCGTGACGGCAGGAATGAGCAGGAGCTTTTAGGCAGATTCCATGCTCAGATGAACCGCGAAAGGGAAGATGCCCTTTCACAGTGCACTCTCAGTGCCTTTGATAAGTTCAGTCTTATCGGCGGTATTATAATTGTTGTTATCGGTCTCGGAGCCTGTATTGTAAATCAGTTTATTCTCGGCCTTATTGCAATTGTTGCAGGTATCGGTCTTGTAATAAGCCACTTCTCCAGAAAAAAGAAGATTGATGCCGGGCGTCAGAATATAGAGGAGCAGTATGAGCAGAAGATAAAGAACGGCTCGCAGATAATTCTTGCCACACTTGCAGAGGTTGTCGATTTCCGTGCGGAATTTGCAGAAAAAGACGGAGAGTCAGCGAAGGTCAAGGACTTCCTTGAGCAGATATCTCCCGAACAGTATGTCAGAAAGCTTTCAGACAGCAACCGCCGCATAAATGTGGGCAGATAAGGAGGAAGAGAAAATGAGAAAATCAGTTTTTTGTATAAACTGCGGGCTTGAAAACAGTGCCGACAGCAGATTCTGTATAGGCTGCGGCAGTAAGCTTGAGATAGTCTTTTCAGAGCCTGCCGAAGAAAAAAAGGATATCCCTGTTATTAATGCCGGGGATGAAACCATTGCAATAAAGAGTGAGAAAAATGAAGACACAGTATCTCCTGACGGACTTTTCACGGATTCCGCTCCCGCTTTTGAGCCGGCAGACGACAATACGGTGTCAGGTGCTTACGGTGAAATGCCCGCTCTTACAGAAATAGAGTCTGTTCCTGCTTTTTCAGATAGTGATGCAGCGGAAGGTGATGCTGTCCCGGCTTTCTCTGAGGCAGAAGATGATGCTTCCGCTTCTTCAACGGCTTCAGATGAGCTTGATAAAACTGTGAGCCGAAGCAGAATTGAGCCCTTGGGTGCCCCTGCATTTTCAAGCGTCAGCGAAGAAAAGAAGGATGATACACCTGTTAAAACCGAAGCAGTCAGCAAGGTTAAAATAGTTTATGATGAAGATGATTTTGCTTTTGCCTCAGGACTTCCCGAGTGGAACCTTGAACCGCCTCAGGTGATGGTAAGGAGGCGTAAGGACTGATGCTAAACCGCAGTATTGCACCTGTGTCCACATATTCAGGCTGGGCGGATCTTCTTGATATGCTGAAAAATAAGACAGATGACCCCGCAGTGCTTGATGCTATGAAAAAAAGCACCCTGGACTGGCAGTCGGGAGTTGCCGAAAGATTTACAAAAAAGCTTACCGATGCCGTAAATTTCAGGCTGAATTCCGCAACCGACAGATTTCAGAAGGAAATGGGCAGGGCCTACGGACAGGAAAGAGTGATTGTAGGCTCTCTTGTTACACTCAGAAAAGAGCTGAGCTTTCTGTATGAAGCCATTCAGCTGCCCTGTATTCCCGAAAAAGACAGAAACGCTTATGCAGCCCTTGTGCTGGAGCAGGCGGATAATATTCAGAATTCTCTTGAGGATTCTGCAAAAAAAGACCGTACCGGCAAGCTTACAAGCATTGTAAGGAATAACAAAGTAAATTCTTTTCCGAAAGGATAATACATTATGAGTGATACCGCAAAAAGCAAGGAATTGTTAAAAAGATATTCGGTTGCAAGAATTCCGTTTATTTCAATAAATACAATAGAAAGAGCCAACACCCTTGAAATTCTCAAGGAGATTTCAGCCGAGCTTTCTCTGCCTTTTTATGTTCACACCCTTTCAAAGGGACTTTATGATATTGCTACCGAAAAAATTATAGATGACAGCAAGTCTGTCTACGGTGCTATCGACTATATGAGTGAGCAGATGTCACGCAAGCAGTATATGACTTTAGTGCTTACCGAGGTGCCCGACATAAGCTCTGACAATGCCGATGCAAGACAGATATATGACCTTGTAACTCTGGCAAATGAAACAGGCGGAGTGGTTATTGTTCTCACCAATAATTCCGTATGGAATCAGCTTCAGCGTCAGGGACTTACAATAAAAATCGATCTTCCCGGAGAAGAAGAAATGTATGCCATAATCAAGGATTATATCGATGATTACAGAAGCGAAATTCCCATTGAATGGGATAATTCGGATATCCGTGAGGCAGCTTCGGCTCTCAGCGGTGTAACCCGCATTGAAGCTGAAAACGTTATGGCAGTGCTTATAGCGAAGAAGAGCATCACAAAGGCTGACCTTGACGAGGTGCGCTTTGCAAAGGACAGACTTTTTTCGGATATTTCGGGACTTGAAAAAATTGATGTTGACGACAGCGTAAAGGATGTGGGCGGTCTTGCAGGTCTCAGAAAATGGCTTGATGAGAAAAAAGAACTGCTTTCTCCCGAAAAACGCGATATTCTTAAATCAAAAGGACTTCAGCCTCCCAGGGGTATTCTTCTTGTGGGTGTGCCCGGCTGCGGAAAATCCCTTTCTGCAAAATCAATAGCCGCCAACTGGAAGCTTCCCTTGTACCGCCTCGATTTTGCTACTGTACAGGGCAGCTTTGTGGGACAAAGTGAGCAGCAGCTCAAGGATGCACTCACAACGGCAGAGAATGTTGCTCCCTGTATTTTATGGATCGATGAAATTGAAAAAGGTCTTTCAGGCGCAGGCTCTTCAAATGACGGCGGTGTTTCCACAAGAATGGTAGGGCAGTTTCTGTTCTGGCTTCAGGAATGTAAAAAGCAGGTTTTTGTTGTGGCAACGGCAAACGATGTTTCGATGCTTCCCTCAGAGCTTCTCAGAAGAGGACGCTTTGATGAGCTGTTCTTTATTGACCTTCCCACGGCAGAGGAAAGACGTGAGATTCTTGCACTTTATATGAAAAAATACCTTAAGCTCAACTTTACGGGCGTGGTTGCAGACCGAATTGTGGAGCTTACCGACGGCTTCACGGGTGCCGATCTCGAATCAACGGTAAGGGACCTTGCTTACCGCTCAATTGCAAACCCCGGCTTTGTTCTCAATGAAGAAAATATGCTCACCGCATTCAACAATGTTGTTCCTCTTTCTCAGACAAGCCCCGAAAAGATAGAAGCAATACGAGACTGGGGCAAGGAAAGAGCCGTTCCCGCCTCAGGCAAGCCCATAGGCAGCGAAGAGCTTCAGAAAAAGACAAGCGGAACAAAAACAAGAAAAGTTCTGGTATAAGCTCAAGCCCCCCTTCCTATCACTTATCACTTATCACTTATCACTTATCACTTATCACTTATCTCTTCTTTATATCATCCCCCCCCATTTATTTGCTGATTATATTTCCCTTACAGGAGGTTATTATTATGCC
>JAZSNB010000094.1:0-22028 GCA_045536195.1 Acutalibacteraceae bacterium | reverse complement strand
GCGTCCCGTTGTGCTGTATGGTACGGGAAACGGTGCGGACAGAATAATTGATATTCTTGAAAAAGAGAATATAAAAATAAGCGGTATTTTTTCAAGTGCCGCCTTTGTCCGCGAGCGTTATTTCAGGGGATATAGGGTAAGCGACTATGAGACCTGTAAAAAAGAGTTCCCCGATATGCTTGTGCTTATGTGCTTCGGCTCAGCGAGGGCAGATGTACTTGAGAATGTGAAAAAAATCTCCCTTGAAAATGAAATTCTTGCTCCCGATGTGCCTGTTTACGGAGATAGTATATTTGATTGCAGCTTTTATAATGAAAACAAGGATAAGCTCACTTCAGTAAGAAAAAGACTTTCCGATGAAAAAAGCCTTGATACATTTTGCAAGCTGGTCAATTTCAAGCTTAGCGGAAATATTGATAAGCTTTTTTCCTGCGAATACGATAATACGGGAATTTTTAATATTTCCCATAAGAGTGTTTATCTTGATTTAGGGGCTTATAACGGAGATACCGCAATTGAATTTTCGGGAAAATATACTTATGACAGAATAATCGCTGTTGAGCCGGACAAAAGAAATTTCAGAAAGCTTACGGAAAACACCTCGTCTGTTAATAATATCACATTATATAATGCGCTTATAAGCGATAAGGACGAAAGGGTTTTTCTTGATAACAACAAGGGCAGGGGAGCCCACGAAAGCGAAAAAGGAAAAATTCCCGTCGATGCTCTTACGATTGATACAATAATAAATAAAGAAAAGCTGCCCTCTGACAGACAGCTTGTGATAAAATTTGATGTGGAGGGGAATGAACTGAAAGCTATTGAGGGCGGCAAAAACACCATAAAAGAAATGAATCCTCTTATGCTTATCTCCTGCTACCACAGAAGCGAGGATTATTTTACAATTCCTCTGAAGGTATTTTCAATCAACAATAAATATAAGCTCTATATGCGCCACTATAAGGGCATACCCGCCTGGGAAACGGAATTTATCTTCGTGCCGGAAGAATAATTTGTATTCTGTCCCTGAAAATGCAGGTGATATGTGAAAAACGAAAACAGCTTTTGTTTATAATAAATCCTCATTATAATGAGCTCTTTCGCCGCCGATGAATTTCGGTCTCACTCTTGCGGCAAGCACAAGTGCTTCGCCGATTCTGTTATTTTCAAGCCTTACGGGCACTGCCACTTCCTTTAAGTGCATGCCGATAAGTGTGAAGCCGATGTCAATGCCGGCGTCGGCTTTTATGTGTTCAACTGCAACGGGGCAGGAAAAATCCTTATATGCATTTGTGGCAAAGGAGCCCCCTGCCTTTGGCTGAGGCACTACGTTGCAGAAGGGAGCATTGCCTATAGCTTCTTTTTCTATTATGATTGCACGGTTAAGATGCTCGCAGCACTGAGCGGCAATATATATCCCTTTGCTGTCGCAGGCACTTTTTATGCCTGTGTAGATAGCGGTTGCGGTTTCGTAATTTGAGTCTGTGCCGATTTTTGAGCCCATGACCTCACTGGTGGAGCAGCCGACAACAAGGATATTTCCTTTTGTAAGCTTTCCTTTTTCTATAATTTCTTCTGCGGCTTTTTTTGCGGCAGCTTCAATTTCCGTAAATCTGTCCATAATTGCACCTCGGATATAACAGGCTGATATGTATTCAGCCATAAACTATAATAATTATTATATATCTCTGAAGTTTGCAAGTCAATATTATTGACTTATTAAAAAATATTTGTTAGAATTAACTTTTGTAAATGCAAGGAGGTCTGTTTATGAAAAATACAGAAAAAACAATGGAAAAAATAGTAACTCTGTGCAAGGGCAGAGGCTTCGTCTTTGCAGGAAGTGAAATCTACGGCGGTCTTTCAAACACATGGGACTACGGCCCCTTAGGTGTTGAGCTTAAAAATAATATCAAAAAGGCATGGCTTAAAAAGTTTGTTCAGGAAAATCCCTATAATGTAGGTCTTGACAGTGCTATCCTTATGAATCCTCAGACATGGGTGGCTTCAGGTCATCTCGGCGGCTTCTCCGACCCTCTTATGGACTGTAAGGAATGCAAAACAAGACACAGAGCCGACAATCTTATTGAAGATTTTGACGGCACCAATGTTGCAGGCTGGACAAATCAGCAGATGACTGATTATATCAAGGAAAAGAACATTCCCTGTCCCGATTGCGGAAAGCACAACTTCACCGATATCAGACAGTTCAACCTTATGTTCAAGACCTTCCAGGGTGTAACAGAAGATTCCAAAAACGAAATCTACCTTCGTCCCGAAACAGCACAGGGTATTTTCGTTAACTTTGCAAATATTCAGAGAACAACAAGAAGAAAGGTTCCTTTCGGTGTTGCACAGATCGGTAAGTCCTTCAGAAACGAAATCACTCCCGGTAACTTCATTTTCCGTGTGCGTGAGTTTGAGCAGATGGAGCTTGAATTCTTCTGCAAGCCCGGCACAGACCTTGAATGGTTCAATTACTGGAGAGCATATTGCCGCGACTGGCTCTACAGCCTCGGTATGAAGGAAGAAAATCTCCGTCTTCGCGACCACGATGCAGACGAGCTTTGCTTCTATTCAAAGGCTACAACCGACTTCGAATATCTCTTCCCCTTCGGCTGGGGCGAGCTCTGGGGTGTTGCTGACAGAACCGACTATGACCTTACTCAGCATATCAACACATCAGGCAAAACTCTCGACTACTTTGATCCCACCACAAACGAAAGATATATTCCTTATGTTATTGAGCCCTCGCTGGGTGTTGAACGTCTTTTCCTTGCTCTTATGACAGAAGCATATGATGAAGAGGTTGTGGATGCCGAAAAGAATGACACAAGAGTTGTTCTTCACTTCCATCCCGCACTTGCTCCCTATAAGTGTGCAGTGCTTCCTCTTTCAAAGAAGCTCAA
The DNA here is from genome assembly GCA_045536195.1 of Acutalibacteraceae bacterium. GTDB lineage: Bacteria > Bacillota > Clostridia > Oscillospirales > Acutalibacteraceae > RUG806. The sequence continues at coordinate 19,119 of JAZSNB010000094.1, read as the reverse complement.
TGAAAGCGCAGAAAAGGTATTCCATCAGCTTCAGAAGAAGTTTATGTGCGAATTTGACGATGCCGGCTCAATCGGTAAGCGCTACAGAAGACAGGACGAAATCGGGACTCCCTTCTCCATCACATACGACTTTGATTCCGAAGAAGACGGCTGTGTAACAGTAAGAGACCGTGACACTATGGAGCAGGTAAGACTTCCCATAACAGAGCTCGAAGCATATATCTCAGAAAAGCTTGAATTCTGATAAGTAAAAGATTCCCGATGTAAAGGCATCGGGAATTTTTCTGATAATTAAGGAAATAATATTGACAAAAATAACACTCTGTAATACAATGTAATACAGAAAGGAGTGTTTTTATGACAATTTCTTTAAGATTGAGCGATGATGATTCTCTGTTAATAAAAAAATATGCCGAGCTTAACAGTATGACGGTTTCCGAGCTTGTACGCCAGTCTGTGCTTGAGCGTATCGAAAATGAATTTGATCTGGAATTGTTCAACAAGGCTAAAGCAGAATATAAGGATAATCCTGTTACTTATACTCTTGATATGGTTGAAAAGGAACTCGGAATACAATGAAATACAGAGTTGAATTTACCGAAACTGCATTAAAAGATCTGAAAAAGATGGACCGCCACACGGCATCTCTCATTTTAGGATGGATCCGAAAGAATCTTGAGGGGTGCGAAAATCCCCGACTTCACGGAAAGGCTTTGACTGCCAATAAAAGCGGTCAATGGAGATACCGTATTGGAGATTATCGTGTGCTTGCTGAAATACAGGATGAAAAAATTACCATTCTTGTTCTTACGGTAGGACATAGACGGGAAATATATAACTGAAAAACTGAAGCCGTGCAGGCAAATTGAACTGCACGGCTCTTTTATTTATTCAGCGTATTTTTTTATGTCGCCGCATTCGTCTAAAACTGCCATTAAAATATAGAGTCTCGGAATGTGGAAGGGACCTTTGAAAATATTGCCCTTGAGTGTTGTGGAAACGGAGTTGTCATAATGAAGATAGCCGTACCATTCACCGTCTTCGGTATCAACAAAATACTTTTTGCAGTATTCCTTGATTTCTTCATAAAGCTTAAGATATTTTTCTTCGCCGAACTGAAGATATGCCATTCTCAGAGCTATCATAGCTTCGCACTGAGGCCACCAGAGTTTCATATCCCATTCAAGCTGTACGGGGGGATAGCCTAAAAGATCTGTGAATGCAATGATGCCGCCGTATTTTTTATCGAGACCCAACGGAAGTGTGATGTCGATGATTTTTTTGCCGATATCAACAGCTTCCTTGTTGTCGGTAAGAATACCTTCAAGCATAATGAACCATGCGGCTTCAAGGGAGTGGCCGGGATTTACTATTCTGCCCGAGGGAGTATTCACAAATTTTCCGTCTGTGGTAACGCTTTCAAGAAGTGCCTTATCCGTAAGATATCCGCCTTGGAGGATTTCGGTAAGACATTCCTTGCATATGGTGTTATACCATTCCTTTTTGTCGGAATCCATGCTTCTCATGGTCTGAGCGGTGGAGAGCATTATCATGGCGGGGGAAAGAGCCTTTGTTCCGAGATTTTCGGGGTTGATTTTGGGAGGATTTTTTCTCACACCCGTGAAGCATTCGTAGGCTACGGTGAAATACTTTTCGGCACTTTCAAGTGCCTCTTTGTCGCCTGTGCCCTTATAAAGCTCGGCACAGCCTATAGCAGCAAAGGTTTCGGAGAAATAATATCTTCTTTTCTGAAGCTCTCTGCCGTCCTTGGTAACGGTGAAATACATTCTGCCGTCTGTGTCGGTGCACTTGGGCAGGAAGGAATAAATGCATCTTGCTGCTTTTAAGTATTCGGGGTTCTTTTCAATAACATTATAAGCCTTCATAAAAGACCATAATGCTCTGCCCTGAAACCATACGCTTTTATCTGTGCCGTATATTTCTCCCTTTTTGTCAAGCTGAGTGAAAATACCGCCGTTTTCGTAATCTATTGCGGTTTTAAGCCAGAAGGGGAGAATGTTTTCTGTCAGTACTTTTCTGAATTCCATATATATTTTCCTCCTTAAGAGTTAATTACCAAAGTATAATGTTGCTGATACCTGAGTGCATTGCAAAGTCTGAGGCTTCTGCAGGCTCACGCTCAACAACGGCAAAGATGTTGCTTGCTTCTTTTGCCTCGGCAAGAGAATCCGATGCAATTGCTGCCGCATCAAGGATAAATACCATAGGCATATCATCCACATAATTGAAAAGCGCGGTATTTTCCGTGAGTGCAGGGTCCTGCTTTGTAAGACGAAGATCCGATGCATACATAATGCAGTCTGACCCGAGAAGATTTTTGCCGTATTTTTCATTGGGCATTTCATCATTTCGGTAAAAGCCGTAGGTGTCGCACATGGTTATTATTTTATCTTCGCCGGCAATTTTTACCGCCTCGTTGATAAAGTTTATAAGCACATTGTTTTTTGTGTCTGCAGAAGAAGCATCTGCCTTATATACAGGCTCTTCCGAGGTGTATTCGGTGGGGAAGCAAACATTGTCGAGAAGTATGTATGAGAAACCTCCCTCTGAGGCTTCCTTTATCAGGTCAAAAAGATACTGCTTTGCTTCCTCTGAGAAGGGGTCAAGCCACGCATCTGAGCCTGAATCGAAAAATGTGCTTTCTGCTGAAGAGCGCACCTCCATATCAAGGCCTGATGTTGCGGCAACCGTGTCCTTGAAGCAGCTTATATATGCAATACAGGGAATGCCGTTTGATTCCAGCATATCAATTTTTTTGTAAGCCTCCCATGAGGGGTTGAGAGCACCACCCACGGCAGCAGCCGAATCAAAAAAGATATAGCCCGATTCATTTTTGAGCTCAACAAGATATGAAGAATAGTTGTTGTTTCTTGCCGCTGTGATAAGCTCCTCTGCAGATGTCATGCTGAATTCATCCGGGGAGAGCCGGGGGATATACGAAATCTCCTCGGCGGCTTCGGGGACGGCGGCACCGTTATCGGGAATGTCACGCTCAGACAGCTCAATGGCTGTCTGAACACCGATAAAGGCAATAAGAAAAGCGGAGACACAAAAGATTAAAACAGCAAGCTTTTTGCCTGCAGAAAGTGTTTCCTTCTGCGGATCATTTTTTCTGAAGCCGTCGGGGGTTATGTCATTGGGATAGTCTTTTGAAAATCTGTAGTATGCCTTTGTTCTGAGAGTTTTCGGTGCTTTCTTTTCAGATGCCTCTCTTACACGGCGTCTGAAAAGGGCATTTCTTTTCTTCTCTTTTTTCTCAGCTTCCTTTTTCAGACTTTCCTGACGTCTTTTCAGCTGATTCTGCTTGTGAAGCTGAGAGTAGGCAGATATTTTGTTTTGTCTGGTGTTTTTGTTTTTCATCTGAATTTACCTTTATATAAAACAAATAATTTTTTGTAAAAGCGTCAGAAACAGTAAATGCTTCCATTAATTTTGCATTGCAGACGAGCATGTAACTGAATAAAATATAAATAACGACACATACGGAGGGTTAGCTAATGCAGATTACCGTCAGAAACGATTACAGGGCAGAGGTGCTTTTATCTGCCGGGGAAATGGAGCACTACGGTATTACATATGAGGAAATGGATTATTCTGATGCAGAAACAAGAAGGATGCTGTGGGCATTGGTCTCTGACATAAAAAGGCTCAGCGGATTTACTGTTACTTTATCGGGAAGACTTCTTATAGAGGTGATTAAAGAAAAATCGGGCAGCATAAGAATCTGCTTTTCACAGCTGGAGGATAAGTCTTCCGATCCCTCAAGCCTTAAACAGCTGATTAAGAATGAAGCACAGCCGGTTATTGCGGAATTTACCGATATCGAAAATGCTATAGCTTTTTCCTTTTCGGCTGAGGGAAACCGCCATGACGGACTTTATGAAAAAGACGGCAGATACCGTGTTATGCTTTTCCCTGATGAAGAGAACAAAGAAAAAACGGAGCTTCTTGCCTGCGAATTCGGAATAATATCTGAAAACCCCCGTCTTGAGAAGGCTTTATGCCTTGAAAAATGGAATTGTATTATAAAGGAAAATGCTCTCGGGACTCTCAGGCGAGTGTTTTCAGAGAGCTGACAGCAGCTTTTTTGTCTCCCTTGAAAACATAGCTTCCGGCAACAAGCACATTAGCTCCTGCTGAAATTACCAACGGAGCAGTTTTGTCGGTAATTCCGCCGTCAACCTGTATGTCGGTGTCAAGTCCCAGACGCTGGCATTCCTCTCTTACCTCGGTGATTTTCTTCAGCTGGTCTTCCATAAAGCTCTGACCGCCGAAGCCGGGTTCAACTGTCATAACAAGCACCATATCGAGCATATGAAGATAGGGAAAGACTGCAGATGCAGGTGTTCCGGGTTTAAGGGCAATGCCCGCTTTTATGCCCGATTCTTTTATAAGAGCTACGGTTTTTGCGGTATCTGAATCTGATTCTATATGAAATGTTATCATATCGGCACCTGCCGAAATAAAATCGGGAACATATGTGAGAGGATCGCTTATCATAAGATGCACATCAAAAATAAGAGAGTTTGTCTTTCTGAGTGACTTTATAACGGGTGCTCCGAGGGTGATATTTGGCACAAAATGTCCGTCCATAACGTCGATATGGAGCATATCGGCTCCTGCCTTTTCGCAGGAAACAGCCTCTTCTCCTAATTTTGAGAAATCGCTTGCAAGAATTGAAGGCGATATTTTTATCATTTTATTCACCTGTTTTTATTAATAATATATGGATGTTCGGATTATATCATATTATAAGCCTTTTTGCAATATCACCTTTAAGACAGATTAAAGATATTTTGATAATAATAAGTATACAGCAAACAAATATCTTGATTTTTATGTCGGCTTATGTTACAATTAATCGGAATTTGTGTATTTGCTCCGGTTTAATAATCAGAAAGGAAAGTTGTAATGAAAAAAATGTATCTTGCAATCTTTTTGATAATTTTGGTAGTAGTTGTATTTGCAGGCTGTATCAGCTTTTCAAATCCTATTGAACTCACAACAATGGCATCATCCGATGATGTGAATCAGTCTCAGGGAAACGAACAGTCTCAGCTTCCTCAGGGAAACGGTGATGTGAATGCAGGGGAAACATCTGCTTCGGTGCCTGATGTTACCGCACCCTCTCAGTCCGCTGGCGAAAACGCTACCTCTGAAGGCGAAACTGTGCTCACAAATGTTCAGGTGCCTGCCTCAAACGAATATGATATTCTCAGAAGCGGCAGCTTTTATATGAAGGGCTCTCTTATCGATCAGACAGGTGTTGCCGCACCTATGGAAATTGCCATCACTCCCTCAAGCGTGTATATGCTTTCCGATTTCAGCGGTGCTACCATGGGTCTTCTTATTTCCAATGATGTGCTTTATATGATTTACGAAGATAAGCAGGCATATCTTGAGCTCAGTGACTCCATTATGAACATGGCAGGTCTTAATATGGATGAGTTTGATGTGACAGATACTCTCGATTTCTCTTCCTACGGCAGTCTTTCCGATGCAAATAAGGTTACCGAAGAAAGCTATAACGGACGTACCTGTCAGGTATACCATTTCTCAAGACCCGACAGCGGCGAAACAAGAATTTATATGGATAATTCAAAGCTTGTCCGTATTGCCACATATACCTCATCAGGCAAGTTCGCAAGCTCAAACGAGGTTGAATATATCACAGGCGCAGTTCCGGCAGATAAATCCGCTCCTCCCGCAAATTATAAGCATCATAAGGGAATCACCGGTATGTTCTCCTTTATGACTCTGCTTGAAGGCGTAATAGAATGATATGAAAAAAACTGCATTTGTAACAGGCGGTGCCGTGGGTATCGGTGCTGCTGTTGTAAAAAAACTGTGTGAAGACGGTTTTGCTGTTGCAGTAAATTACAGTAAATCAGAGCAGAGGGCATTGTCTCTTTGCTCTGAACTCACTTTGTCAGGCTATGATGCTTTCCCCGTAAAATGCGATGTGTCGGATGCTCTTCAGGTGAAAGAAGCAGTAAAAAGCATTGTCGGTAAAACAGGCGGCATAGATGTGCTTGTAAATAATGCAGGTGTGTCGCTGTGGGGACTTTTTGATGCAACTACGGATGAAGAGTGGGAACGTGTCACGGGAATTAATCTTACAGGCACATTCAATTGCTGCCGCGAGGTGCTGAGTATTATGCTTAAGCAAAAAAACGGCAGAATCGTGAATATTTCCTCTGTCTGGGGACAGGTGGGTGCTTCCTGTGAGGCTGTATATTCTGCATCAAAAGCTGGTGTGATAGGTCTCACAAAGGCGCTTGCAAAGGAATATGCCTTAAGCGGAATTACCGTAAACTGCATTGCCCCCGGTGTGATTGATACTGATATGATGAGCCGTTTTTCCGAAAGTGAAAAGAAGGATATATGTGAAGAAATCCCTATGGGCAGAATGGGAACTCCCGAAGAGGTTGCTTTTGCTGTTTCTTTTTTTGCCGATGAAAAGGCTTCCTTTATTACGGGACAGGTTTTAGGCGTAAACGGCGGAAGCGTGTGACGTAATCTTTAAGACAGATTTAAGGGGTAACGGGTAAATTGTTACCGAAAATATAAAAGCGGAGAGAATTTTATGAAGAAATTGTTTTCTGTTGCCGCACTGGTTTTAAGTGCCGCACTTTTATTCACGGGATGTAATTCCGATAAGAAAAATGAAGAAACAACACTGGAAGAAACCACACAGGAAGAAACCACAGGCTCTGTTTTTGCTCCTGTTGATGATGTTCCTGCTACAGATGTGCTTACAGGGGAAACTCTTCCTGTTAATACTGAAGCCGAAAGCTCAGCTGTCAATCAGGAAAGCACCTCAGATTTAACCGAAGACGGTACTGTGCTGAATGAAATCACAACCTCTGCCGTATCAGGAATCGAAGCTGAAAACACAACTGCTTCTTCGGCGGGCAATCAGTCCCCTGATGTTACTCAGCCGTCCCAGGGTTCCCTCAGCACTCCCTCTGTACAGGCACCTGCTTCAAGTGAATATGATATTGTCAGAAGCGGAACATTTCATATAAAAGGCTCAATGGTTGAGGCAACCGGTGCAACAAGTCCTCTTGAAATGGCTGTTACTCCCGACAGTGTGTTTATGCTTTCCGAATTTTCCGAGGGTGTTGACATCGCTATGCTTGTCAAAAACGATATAATGTATATGATATACCCCAAGGAAAAAGCGTATATGGAAATGAGTGATTCTCTTATGAAAATGGCAGGGCTTGATGTGAACGAAATGATCAGCTCCGATGCCGTTGATTTTACCGAATACGGAGCTCTTTCCGAAGCATATTATGTTGTTGATGAAATATATAACGGTATAGACTGTAAGGTTTATTATATCAAAGACGCCTCAGAAGGCAGTATGAGAGTTTATATGAACGGTGACAGACTTCTTCGTTTTGCAAAGTATTCACCGGACGGTGTATTTCTGTCTGCAACAGAGGTTGAATATATTTCAGCCACCGTTCCCGCTGACAGATCTGCTCCTTCCGCAGACTATAAGGCATATAAGGGTATCACCGGAATGGCAGGCTTTATGGGGCTTCTTTCCGATGTTATGTGATAAAAACTGAAAAATCAGAGCAACCTGTTTGTTGTTTCCTCAAAGGAAAGGACGGCAGGTTTTCTTTATTCTTTATTTGCAGGTTTTCTGATTCTTTCCCTTGACTATAATAATATATTATTATATAATAAAAAAGTATATTTTTATCCGGAGGGTGTTTTTATGTTTAATACTGCGGACTTTAAAGAAAGTCCTCTGATGCTCGGGCTTGCGGCTCTTGTCATCGGTTTCGTTGTTATTGAATCCGTGTTTTTTCTTGTGAAAGCATGGAAAAGAGGAAAGGCCATCGGTATGTCAACCGAAACTCTTAAAAATGCTGTTGTTACCAGCTCTCTTTTCTCTGTTGCTCCCGCAATTTCCATTCTTGTAACAGTATTTACTCTGTCTTCTTCTCTCGGTGTTGTTCTTCCCTGGATAAGACTCAGTGTTGTCGGAAATCTTCTCTATGAAAAATCAGCTGCCGATATCACTCTTGAGCAGTTCGGAATAATGGGCGGTGCCACAGTTGAAGATCCTGCTGTTTTCGGAGCCGTTGCATGGGTTATGACAGTAGGTATCTGCTTCGGTCTTCTGCTTGTTACGATTTTCGGTAAGCTTATAATCAAAAAAATCAGCAAGGCTACCACAAAGAGCGAGGGTGCTTCAAATATAGCCGATGCAATTTCAGCATCTGCTTTTATCGGTATCATTGCCGCTTTCGTTGCACAGGCACTTGCAGGTCAGACAAAGGACCATTCAAGCGATGCCGGCTTTATGTCAGTTATCTGCCTTGTTATGGCAGTTATCATTTCACTCGTGTTTGAATTTGTATGCATTAAGTTCAAATGGAAAAAGCTTGAGGTTTTTGCCACTCCTCTCAGCATTTTCGGTTCGCTTGCAATCGCAATACTGCTTATTCAGGTGCTTCCCGCTGAAGTTACTTCATTTGTATGGAGGTAAGAAAAGATGTCTAAGTTAAAAAAAGAAGTTGATTATATAAACTCTGTACATATCTGGGGCAGAATCTGGTCAATAGGTGCTCTTATCGTTCTTTTTATGGTGCCTGCAGTTTTCTGTATTTACTATAATGCATGGCCTCCTATGAACAAGGTTCTTTCTGCCTTCGTTAAGGTTGCTCCTCTTTTCTGGGTTTCCTCAATTGTTGAGGTTATTGCCTTCACTCCCATGCTCGGTGCCGGCGGTGCATACCTCAGCTTTGTTACCGGTAATATCTCAAACCTCAAGCTTCCCTGTGCCATGAGCGTCCTCCAGAAGGAAAAGATAAGCGCCACAAGTGAAGAGGGTGAGATTCTTTCTACTATTTCAGTTGCTGCTTCAGCAATCACCACAACGGTTATTATTGCAGCAGGTGTGTTTATTCTTAACCCCGTTTTCTCTGAAATCAAAGACACTCCTATTGTAAAATCTGTTCTTCCTTATGTAACTGCAGCACTTTTCGGTGCTCTTGCAGCAAGCTATCTCAGAAAGTACTGGAAAATTGCCGTAGCTCCCGTTCTTGCAGGTGTTATTGTGCTTGTTTTCTCCCCCCTGTTCGGTGTAGGTACACTTGTTTTCGTTACAATCGTTGTATCTGTGGCAGCTGCACTTCTTCTTTCTAAGTTCAAGCTTCTCAAATAAGTGTTTTCCTGAAACTGTCAGTTTCGTTTTACTGCAAACTATGATATACTCTTTTGTGAAAGGTGGTATTCCGATGAAAAAATCATATACCGTATTCAAGAGCATATTATCCGTGTTTTTATCTCTGAGTCTTTGTTTATCTGTTTTTCTGATAAATGCTTCTGCAGGTGTCATCACAATTATTGATGAAGAGCAGAAAATGCAGTATCTTTATACATTCAACGATTCCGTTAATGCTATAAAGAAAACAAGACCTTCTTTTAAGTACAGAAAGCAGTCCGGTATGAATACAAGCGATGAAACCTATTATTATGAAATAGGCTCAAAAACCGCTGCCGAGCTTTCTGAAGAGGCAGAAAAATATCTTTCTGTTATAGTGGATGCGTTTTTTAATCCGGATAAAGGCATTGTCAAGAATTTTATAAATGTTCTTACCGATAATTCCTCGGATACAACAGAAAAAACCATAACCAAGGGAACCGATACCAAGTATCTTCTTCCTTTATACGGTGAAGATTATGTTTCTGCTCTCACCACAGACGATATCTATACTCTTAAGGTAGAAACCTCAAATAATGTTCTCGACCCCTCGCAGAATACTGAAATACTCCGTTATTCTTTCCCCGATGCCGATCTTGAGGCTGTTGAAACCTCATCTCTCAAAAAAGTGTTTGACCTTCCCTCAGGCTCAATTGACCCCGTTATTATCAGCGGCGGAAAGCTCACAGACAGCGAAGGCCCTCTGAGTGAGGTCAAATTCGACAACTTCACTTATGAAAATGCATATGTGCAGGCTCAGTATGACGGCAACGGTGTAATGACAAACTATGTACAGAATATCTCATATAAGTTTTCATTGTCCTTCTATGATCTGATGCGAATTCTCGGTGCATATGTGAAGATTGACCTTATGGAAATCGGTCTTGCAATTGCAAACCCCATTCTTTCAAACACCGGTAATGCCGAGGTGACAGCAAAAGAAGTCCTTAAGGACAGTGTTATGTATATTCAGTATGACATAAAAACAGAGCTCTGGGACTTTGACTGGTCTCCCCGCTATTTCGGCGATATTGATAATGACGGTAAGATATCTGCATACGATGCCAGAAGCGCACTTCGTAACAGCGTGGGACTTGAAGAATTCAAAAATGACGAGGCTCTCATTTACGGTGATGTTAATTTCGACGGATATATAAGAGCCGATGATGCAAGAATCATACTCAGAACGAGTGTGGATCTTGAAGAGAAATTCTTAGAGGTTCCCGAGGGTGAGTCTATTAAAATAGTTATTACTCTTCCTCCCGAAGAGCCCGAAAAGCCCGAAGAGCCTGAAAATCCCGAGAACCCCGAAAACCCCGAAAACCCCGAAAATCCTGAAAATCCTGAAAATCCCGATAACCCCTCAGGCGGTGCCACTCTTCCCGATTCCGGAGAGATTGCTGCAGGCCTTACGGATTTTGTCAATACAATATTCAAGGTTGTAAACGGTATCAAGGGTGACGGTGTTACAGGCGAGGGTATTGCAGGTCTTATTCAGTTTATAAAGGACGTTGTTGAAAAGGGCGATTTCGGAAATCTGGGTGATCTTGAGCTGCCCGGACTTGAAGACGATAACGATACTTTTATTCCGGATGAGGAATAAAATACTTGACAAACAGCGTACTAATCAATAAAATATATAAATATGTTTAATGAAGGGATATGTGTATAATATGGCAGAAGAATATGTATTGCCTCTGAAAGTCATAGAACAGCTTAAAGAGGAACTTAAAGAACTCCGTACAACCGGAAGAACCGATATCGCTGAAAAAATCAAGGAAGCAAAGTCCTTCGGTGACCTTTCCGAAAACAGCGAATATGATGAGGCTAAATCCGATCAGGCAAAGCTTGAAGCCAGAATTCTCGAAATTGAATACACTCTTTCTCATGCAAGTGTGCTTGATGAAAGCACTCTCAGCACCGAAACTGTTCATACAGGTCTTCACGTAAAGATTTTTGATAAAACCTATAATGAAGAGGTTGAATATCAGCTTGTAGGTGCTCCTCAGGCTGATCCTCTCAACAATAAGGTTTCAGACGAGTCTCCCGTAGGAAAAGCACTTTTAGGTCATAAGGTTGGCGATGTTATCACCGTTGAAACACCTGCAGGCAATGATGTGATCGAGATTCTCGAAATATTCAAGAGCTGATTATTGCCGCCTTTTACGGCGGCATTTTTTCCAAAAATTATGAAAGGAAACTGCATACGGGCAGTATGAAATATTATGGCTGACGAAATTTTAACCTCAGGCGAAGCAGTTGCCGCTGAGGAAGAACAGAATATAAATGAATTAAGACAGATTAGACTTGATAAGTTAAGTGCCCTTCAGGAAAAAGGCTGCGACCCCTTTGAAATCACAAAGGCTGAGCAGAATATCCGTTCTGCGGAAATCAATGAACGTTTTGAAGAGCTTGAAAATCAGGATGTATGCATCTGCGGAAGAATCAAAACCTGGCGTGATATGGGTAAGGCAAACTTTATCGATGTTTATGACCGTGACGGCAGAATGCAGGTTTATGTAAGAAAAGATGATATCGGTGAAGAGAATTTTGCTGAATTCAAAAAGTGGGATATCGGCGACATCGTTGAGGTAAAAGGCTTTGTTTTCAGAACAAGACGCGGCGAGATTTCCGTTCATTGTAAGGAAATCAGACTGCTCACAAAGTCACTTCTTCCTCTCCCCGAAAAGTATCACGGTCTTACCAATGTTGACACACGTTACCGTCAGCGTTATCTTGACCTTATCGTTAATCCCGATGTTATGGATACCTTCAAGAAGCGTTCACAGATTATAAAGGAAATCAGAAACTTCCTCGACGGCAGAGATTTCATTGAGGTTGAAACTCCTATGCTTGTTTCAAATGCAGGCGGTGCGGCTGCCCGTCCCTTCGAAACACATTATAATGCTCTTGATGAGGATGTTAAGCTCAGAATTTCTCTCGAGCTTTATCTCAAGCGTCTTATCGTAGGCGGTATGGAAAGAGTTTATGAAATCGGCAGAGTTTTCCGTAACGAAGGTGTTGACACCCGTCACAATCCCGAATTCACTCTTATGGAGCTTTATCAGGCATACACTGACTATGAGGGTATGATGGAGCTTACTGAAAGTATGTTCCGTTATCTTGCAAACAAGGTTGTAGGCTCAGCTGTTATCAGCTACAACGACACTGTAATTGATATGGAAAAGCCCTTTAAGAGAATCACAATGACAGATGCTATCAAGGAATATGCGGGCGTTGATTTCTCAACTGTTAAAACAGACGAAGAGGCACAGGCTATTGCAAAAGAGCATCATGTTGAATTTGAAAAGCACCACAAGAAGGGCGATATTATGAACCTCTTCTTTGAGGAATTCTGCGAAGACAAGATGATTCAGCCTACATTTGTATGTGACCATCCCATCGAGGTTTCACCTCTTACCAAGAAAAAGCCGGGAAGCGACGGTCTTGTTGAAAGATTTGAGCTTTATATCTACGGCAGAGAAATGTGCAACGCATATTCAGAGCTCAATGATCCCATCGATCAGAGAGAACGCTTTGCAGCACAGGAAGAGCTCTTTGCAAACGGCGATGAAGAAGCAAACCACACCGACGAAGACTTCCTCACAGCTCTCGAATACGGTATGCCCCCCACAGGCGGCATAGGCTACGGAATCGACCGTCTCGTAATGCTCCTCACCGACTCCCAGGCAATCAGAGACGTCCTCCTCTTCCCCACAATGAAGTCTATTGACTGATAATTTACAGACACCGGACCGGATTTCAGGTTTGGTGTCTTTTTTTGCTTGAAAAAGGCGACAGGGCATATTATAATTATACTTACTGTTTTTATTATATCTGCGTACAGCATTTTTTCAGGAAAGAAGGAGATATTATGGCAGGAAGTAAATCGGTTTATAAGAGAAATCCCGGTGGGGGATACGGTTCCGGTGGGGGTGCCGGAACTGGCAAGATTCTCGGCTTTATTATTGCAGGTGTGTTGGTGCTTTCCCTTTTTGTGGGATTTTTGTCGAGCTCGGATGAAGCACCCGATGTTCCCGATGAAACCCGTCCTACGCAGTTTGAGGAGCGTCCCACGCTTCCTGAAATGCCCCATGAAATTGAGAGAACAACAGCGGAGCCCTCCACGGACAGCTCACGCATTCTCAAAAAAACAATGATGCTCTATCTTGACGGTGCAGATCTTGAGGAAAACTGCGCCAATGCATCGGATTCTATCAAAGAGATTCTTTCTTCCGGTATCGATATGAACACTCATAACATTCTCGTTTATACCTGCGGAAGCAACGTATGGCACAATTATGATATTCCTGCAGACAAGGACTGCATATATCAGCTCAGAAACAACCGCCTTAATCTTCTGCAGGAATATCCCGCAAAGAAGGTAGGCGAGAGCGATACCCTCGGTACATTCATGAAATACTGTGTGGATAATTTCCCGGCTGAGCAGTACGGACTTCTTCTGCAGGACCACGGCGGGGGACCCATTCACGGCGTATGCTCCGACTTCAGAAACAATCACGACACTCTTTCAATGCAGGAGCTTCAGCAGGCTTTTTCATATGCAGGCTTCGGCTCATCAAATAAGCTTGAATTTGTTCTTTTTGATGCCTGTCTTATGGCATCTCTTGAGGTTGCCCATTCAATGAGCGGATATGCAAATTATATGGTAGCATCCGAAAACGTGTCCTATGTTTACGGAAGTGATTTCTCCTTTATGCGTTCGCTTAATGAATATAACAGCGGTGCCGATATAGGAAAGGCATATGTAGACAGCTTCTATAATGCAAGCGTGGCACTGGGCAAAAGAATTATGCAGGGCGGCGGCAGTGTATATGATATCACATATTCCTGTGTTGACCTTTCGTGCATGCCTTCACTTGAAAGAGCTATAAACAGCTATTTCAGTAAGGTGGGCGGCAGCACTCCCGCAGGCGCGCTCAATGTCAGAAGATGCTCCGAAAATGCAAGAGGTGTTATGGAATATTCCGACTCCTACGGCTCAGCCGTTGATGCCGTTTATGACCTTGTCGATTTCAAGGATATGGTAACAGCCATAGGAAGTGCCTCTGCAGCAAAGGAATATAACAATCTCCTTTCCGAGCTGGATAAATTTATCGTATATAACAAAGCCACCACTTCACGTATGGCAGGTATCACGGTATACACTCCCAAGCATATAAACAGTCAGACCTATCAATACAGCAATCTTGGGTTTTCTTCCGAATACACAAAATATGTAGAAGCCTGCTATAAGAATTCACAGGGATATTCTTCCTTCCATACCTGGAGCTCTATGGATGATTTTGAAGAAAAATCATCATCTTCTGCAGTTTCCTCATTTACCGTGAAGCTCACAAAGGAGCAGCAGGACACATTCGCCGGTGCCGAATACTTTATCCTTTCAAATGATGCCGACGGAAAATATGCCTTCGGCAAGGATGAATATGTGCTTGTATCGGGCGGTAATGATGTAAGAGTTGATAATAACGGTGTGCTTACCGCTGATTTCGACAGCAGGACTGCTGTTGTAAAGACTGCATCAGGCAATGTGCCCGTAACGGCAACGCTTTACCGCAACAAAACCTCCGACGGTGATATTATCTATAACATGTACGGTAATCTCACAGAGAATAAGCCTTCTGTAAACAGCTCTTCTTTTGAAGTAGAAGCTGTCAGCGGCAGCTCTTCTGACAGAACAAAATTTACCCTTTCGGATTCGGGCAGTAAGCTTGAAATCACCTCTGCAATGAAAATATCAAGCCCCGACGGTGTTGTTGCATCCTGCGATATACTTGATCTAAGCAGCTTTGAGGGAATCGAGCTTACAAACTATGTAAAAAAGGCCTCTTATAATGTGGAAGGACAGCTTCAGCCTGTCAGCGAGTGGAATGACCAGCTCAGCGCTGTCACATCCTCCTTTGCTCTTGATGATGTAAGCTTTGTGCTTGAAGAAAAAGACAGCTCCGAAGAGCTTTATGCCGTGCTTATCGTAACCGACATCTACGGTAACCGCCACATGACGGATATTCAGAAATTAAAGTAAACAAAGCGGAATTATATTTGTAAAACCGGAATACGGGGAGAGAAGAAAATTTTGCTCAGGCAGTATGAATGTATAGCTGAGAGCGTCTTCTTTTCCCGTCTTCTTTTTTTCTGAGGGGATTATATCAGAAATGAAAAAATTTCTCTCCCTCAGAAAAGGGTTTTTTGAAAAATATTTTTTTCTCACATATTTTTTCGGAGGGGGAGTGTAATACTTATTTTTTAAACATTCTCTCATTCTTTAAACATTCTTTTCATTCTCTTATATATAATTGTATGTACAGCTTACATGTGAAATACAAACTTTTTGGTTTTGCTTTACATGTAAACTGCAAGGTTTGTAACCGCGAATTACAAAGTTTGTAATAAGAAGGTGCTGTGAAGCCTTGAAAAATAAGGGATTCGGAGACTTTGTAATTACAAGGCTTGTAACAGTAAAATACAAAACGCTTTACATAAATTTCAGTGGTAAAAACAAACTATGTACAAGATATAAAAACAGAAAAAGGCTGAATAAGAGAAGGAGCATCCGAATTCAGTAAAAAATGTTGTTTTTTTGTGAATATTTTTATATATTGTTTTTTTAATTGCAAAATGAGGATATATGTGATAAACTGAAAGTTAAGAGGGCTTTTCCTCGAAAAAAACAAAAAAGAAAGGGATGGTGCGGGTACAGAAGTTTATGGCTTTTGTGTCCGTTTTTTTCCGCCAGGGTGATTTTTATGGAAAAGAAACTTGTTTATGACATTCACGACAAACCGAAGCTCGGTGCATTGATTATCCTTGCAATTCAGCAGGTGCTTGCAATTCTTGCGGCTACCATTGCAGTGCCCACAATTATAGGCTTGCCCACTCAGATTCCCTCTGCAATTTTCGGTGCAGGTGTAGGAACCATTATTTATCAGCTGTTCACAAAGTTCAGAAGCCCCGTATTCTTAGGTAGCTCATTTGCATTCTTAAGCTCACTGGGTGTCGCAGTCGCTTACGGCTATTGCGGTATCATACTCGGCTCTGTTATTGCAGGTCTTGTGTATGTTGTAATTGCCCTTGTTATTCACTTTGTCGGTACTAACTGGGTAGACAAGCTTATGCCTCCCGTTATTATCGGACCCACGGTTGCTCTTATCGGACTTTCCCTTGCAGGTGCTGCTATGGGTGATATAGTAAAGGCAAATGCATCGGCAATGTACGGCTCATATAATCTTGTATCTCTTCTCTGCGGTCTTGTTGCTTTCTTTGTAATCGTTATCTGTTCCACTCAGAAGAAGATAAAAATGGCAAGGCTCATTCCCTTTATTCTCGGTATTGTTGCAGGCTATCTTGTTGCAGCAATATTCACCTTTATCGGTATGGCTACAGACACAGATTATCTTATGATCGTAAACTTCAAGCCCATTATTGACAATTTTGTTAATGCTGACGGTACTTTCAGAGGCATATCTGCCATATTCAGCGTTCCTCATCTTGCTGTATTTGAAGCATTCAAGGAAATTACAACAGGTAATGTTTCTCCCGAAATCCTTCTTGCAAATGAAAACGCAGGCGTTATCACCGCAGGCGGTATTGCAGAGGTTGTAATCGCATTCCTTCCCGTTGCTCTCGTTGTTTTTGCAGAGCATATTGCAGACCACAAGAATCTTTCCTCTATTATCGGCAAGGATCTTATCAAGGAGCCCGGTCTTAAGAGAACTCTTCTCGGTGACGGCGTAGGCTCAATAGCAGGTACTGTTTTCGGTATCTGTCCCAATACTACATACGGTGAATCAGTAGGCTGTGTTGCTATAACAAGAAACGCTTCCGTAATCACAATCACAGTTACAGCCGTTATGTGTTTGGTGCTTTCCTTTATAAGTCCTCTTATGGCAATTCTTCAGACAATTCCCTCCTGCGTAATGGGCGGTGTTTGTCTTACTCTTTACGGATTTATCGCTGTTTCGGGTCTTAAAATGTTCAAGAATCTTGACCTTGAGGACAACAAAAATCTCTTTGTTGTTGCCTCAATTCTCATCTCCGGTATAGGCGGACTTGTTATTCAGATTCCTTATCAGATTGCTGAAAACGGTGAAATCACAAACACAATTCAGATCACTTCTATTGCAACAGCACTTATCATCGGTATTGTTACAAATAAGGTGCTTTCCAAGGTTGAAGCAGGTAAGCTCGGTAAAGAGGGCAAGTAAAATTTATTGAAGGTGTGAATATGGAAAACTTTAAGAATGTAACGATTTTTGACCATCCTCTTATAAAGCACAAGGTGGCAATTCTTCGTGACGAAAAAACAAGTATGAAGGAATTCAGAGAGCTTATTGAAGAAATAACCACTCTTATGACCTTTGAATGCCTTAAAGAGGGTGTACCCACAACAGAAATCACGGTGAAAACTCCTCTTGAGGAATGCACACAGCAGGTAATTACAGATAATTCAATTGTAATTGTACCCATCCTCAGAGCAGGTCTTGGTATGGTAAACGGAATACACGTTTTATTCCCTTCTGCAAAGGTTGGTCACATTGGTTTATACCGTGACGAAGAAACCTTAGAGCCTAAGGAATATTACTGCAAACTTCCCGAAGGCATTGAGGAAAAACTTGTTCTTATCATAGACCCAATGCTCGCAACCGGCGGCAGTGCTTGCGATGCAATAGATATGCTTAAAAAGCGCGGTTGTAAACATATTAAATTTATGGCTGTTATTGGCGCTCCCGAAGGTGTAAGCCGTGTTGCAGAAGCTCATCCCGACGTTCAGATATTTGTTTCAACACTCGACCGTTGCCTTAATGAACACGGATATATTCTCCCAGGTCTCGGTGATGCGGGCGACCGTTTATTTGGAACAAAATAATTATTAAAATATTTATAAAATTTTATTTTCAAACCCGAAGTCAGCAAAAGTTGATTTCGGGTTTGTTATTTCATAAGCTTTTTAAATAAATTATCGAAAAACGATAATTTATTGCCGCGAAACGATAAAAATAAGGATAGGCGCCATAAACGCCTATCCTTTTAAAATTTATAATTCTATCAAAGTTGCAAGTTCTTCTTCGGGGATTATACGAACGCCGAGCGATTCGGCTTTTGCTTTTTTACTGCCTGCATCTTCTCCCATTAGCAAAAAATCGGTCTTTTTTGAAACACTCCCCGAAACCTTTGCTCCAAGGTCCTGCATTTTTTCGGTAAGTCCATCGCGGTTAAGTGTCGAAAATTTACCCGTTATAACCACAGTTTTGCCAAAAAACATATTATCGGTATCAATTTCCTTTTTCTCCCGCTTCTGTACTGTGATAATACCGAGCAATTCTTCAAATTCCTGTCTATTATCGGTATTTTTAAACCAACTATGAATAGCATCATTTATTGTATCACCAAAGCCGTCAATTACCGTAAAACAGAAGCCCTCATCTATTTTATTCAAAAACTCATTAACGTCTCCCGCAAACAAATCTTCAATTTCCTTTGCGGCACTTTTACCGAGAAGAGAGATGTTCATCGCAACGAGCAACCCTGACAGCGAAGTGTTTTTTGCGTTTTCTAAAGAATCACACAAATTATTGTATGATTTTTCCCCGAATCCGTCCATACTTATAATATCAGAGCGGTGTTCGGGCAAACGGAAAATATCGGCGAGATTTTTTATCCAACCAAGCTCCATAAATTTAATGAGCGTGGCTTCACTAAGCCCCTCAATATTAAGAGCGGGTTTGCTTACAAAGTGTGTAAATTTTTTTATTTGTCTGCCTGGGCAGTTATCGTTGCCGCAGTAAAGCACCTTTACTTCACTACCGCTGTTGAGTGTGGTTTTAACGGTCGTGTTCTTATGGCAAACGGGG
>JAZSNB010000013.1:0-2539 GCA_045536195.1 Acutalibacteraceae bacterium | reverse complement strand
ACTTTTTTAAGCAAATAAGGACCTTTCGTTTTATGCTGATTCAGTGGTATAATTACAATGAAATAATTATATTAAGGTGGAGAAGATTTGAAAACATATTATTTAGCCATAGACATCGGTGCTTCTTCGGGCAGACATATTTTAGGCCATATTGAAAATGACAGACTCTGCCTGGAGGAAATCTACCGATTTGACAACAACATAAAAAACGAAAACGGCACCCTCATCTGGGATATTGATAAGCTTTTCAGTGAGGTCAAGTCAGGTATTGCAAAATGCAAGCAGCTGGGCAAATTACCGAAAACTGTTGCTATTGATACTTGGGGCGTTGACTATGTGCTTTTAGATGAGTACAATAAAGAGGTACTTCCCGCCGTTTCCTACCGTGACAGCAGAACGCAGGAAAGCTCAAAGGCTGTCGGTGAGATTATCCCGCAAGCAGAGCTTTATTCACGCACAGGCATACAGAAGCAGAGCTTCAACACAATCTATCAGCTTTATGCAGATAAGCTCAGCGGTAAGCTCGATAAGGCAAAGCATTTCCTTATGATGCCCGAATACCTTTCCTTTGAGCTCACGGGCGAAATGAGAAACGAGTATACCAATGCAACAACCACAAACCTTGTAAATGCCGAAAGCAAGCAGTGGGATAAGTACACACTTAACAAGCTCGGCTTACCCGAAGATATTTTTTCTCCGCTTTCCGTACCCGGTACGGTTGTAGGCTCTTTCACAGACGAGGTTAAAAACGAGGTCGGCTTTGACAGTACGGTTATTCTCTGTCCCTCACACGATACGGCTTCTGCCGTTGCGGCTTGTCCTATTGACGGTGAAAGCGTATATATTTCATCAGGCACTTGGAGCCTTATCGGCACGGAAAACACTTACCCCGTACTCAGCGAAAAGGCTCAGAAAGCTAACTTTGCCAATGAGGGCGGAATAGAATACCGCTTCCGCTTCCTTAAAAACATTATGGGTATGTGGCTGCTTCAGAATATCCGCAGAAACATAAATAAGGAGCTTACATACGATGAGATGATGAATCTCGCAAGGAATAGCTCATTCACAGAAAAGATTGACCCCAATGATAGTGCTTTCCTTGCTCCCGAAAATATGATTGAAGCTGTAAGAAGCTATCTCGGCAAGCCTGATTTACCTCTTTCCGATGTACTTTCAAGTGTTTACCATTCACTTGCAGATTCTTACAGAAAAGCAGTAGAGGAAATTGAGAGTATCAGCGGTAAGGAAATCAAGGCAATTCATATTGTCGGTGGAGGAAGCAAGGATAAATACCTCAATAAGCTTACGGCAGAGTATACGGGCAAAGAGGTGTTTACGGGACTTATGGAGGCCACGGCGACGGGCAATCTGCTTTCGCAGATTATGTATGATAAAAATATAACTCTCACCGAAGCGAGAGAAATTATAAAACGAACCTTTGATGTAAAGGAGGCAGACTGATGTCAAGATACAGCGAAGCTAAAGAAATATATGCAAGCTATGGCATAGACACGGAAAAAGCACTTGAAGCACTGAAAAACGTCTGTATTTCCGTTCATTGCTGGCAGGGTGACGATGTAGTCGGCTTTGACAGCAAGGAGGCTCTTTCGGGCGGTATTCAGACTACGGGTAACTATCCCGGTAAGGCAAGCACACCCGAGGAGCTTATGGCAGACTATGACAAGGCATTTTCACTTATGCCCGGCAAAAAGAAGCTCAATCTTCACGCCTCATATGCAATTTTTGAAGACGGAGAAATTGCGGGTAGAGACAGGATTGAGCCGAAGCATTTCAGAAAATGGGTGGACTTTGCAAAGGAAAGAAATATGGGCATCGACTTTAACCCCACATTCTTCTCACACCCTATGGTGAAAGATAATCTTACCCTTTCTTCGCCCGACGAAGAGGTGCGTGCATATTGGGTGAATCACGGAAAAGCTTGCCTTAAAATTGCAGAATACTTTGCTGAGGAAACGGGAATTCACTGCGTTATGAATATATGGATTCCCGACGGCTATAAGGATATTCCCGCCGACAGACTTTCACCGAGAATGAGATTCAAAAAGAGCCTTGATGAAATTCTCGACACGCCCTACGATAAAGAAAAGGTATATGTTACCCTCGAATCAAAGGTGTTCGGCATCGGTCTTGAAAGCTATACTGTCGGCTCGGCTGAATTCTGCCTTTCATACTCCGATTACAAGGGTATTACTCCTCTTATGGATAACGGTCATTACCATCCCACAGAAATGGTCAGCGACAAGATTTCATCATTGCTTCTCTTTAATGAAAAGATTGCCCTGCATATAACAAGAGCAGTCCGTTGGGACAGCGACCACGTGGTTATTTTTGACGATGAAACCAAAGAGATAGCAAAAGAGATTGTCAGAAATGATGCACTTGAGAGAGTGTTCATTGCGACAGACTATTTTGATGCATCAATCAACCGCATATCTGCCTGGATAACAGGTGTAAGAAGTGTACAGAAGGCTCTGCTTTTCGCACTTTTACAGCCCGACGAAAAGCTGAAGCAGTTACA
>JAZSNB010000151.1:0-5835 GCA_045536195.1 Acutalibacteraceae bacterium | reverse complement strand
TCCTTCCTATAAAGTAAAAAGATTATATGTCCCGCCGAACGGGAAGTAAACTTCCCTCGGCGATGGACTATACGAAAGCGTTTCGCCGCAGGCGTACGGCGAAGCCGCTTTCTTGTGCCTCAAAATATATTCAGGATTATTTTTCTGTTCTGCCTGTTTCCCGCCGGTTATTTTTTTGCCAGCGATGAATTTTTATACTCATCATCACCTGTGACTTCTTTTATTATTCTGATGCCCTCGGGGAATATAACCTCATCATTTTCTGAAGCAAGCTCAATTTCCATTATCGCTATATCATTCCGGAAAGGGTATATATCGATTTCAAAATACTGACTGCCGCTTACAAGACAGTATCTTGTTTTTCTGAGTTCTTTTCTTTCAGGGTCAGCCTTTGAAAGCAGTCTGTTATATTCTTCTTCGGAAATTCTGTCTTCAATTTCCTTACGTCTGATATCCGACACTTTTGTTTTTGAGGTTTTAGAGTATATATATTCTCCGTTTTTTCCTCTTTTCCTTACACGGCACTCGTCTGCTCCCTCTTCAAGAATATAAGTCTGGGTGATTTCAACGCTGTCACACAGGGGATTTTTTTCAAGCTCATTTATATCGGGATATTCAATAAGAAACTTACGCTCTGTTTCACAGGGCTCGGGCTCACCTAAGAATGATGCAATTTCGGCGGTGAGTCTTTCCATTTTTCCCTTAAAATCCGTTGAATTGTCAAGTATTCTCAGATGGGGATGCCCTGTCCACACGCTTATGAGCTTATCATCGAGAGCGGCAGCCTGAGGTATGGTTTCGGTACGTGCGGAATTATTATCGGTGGTATAAAATTTCTCCGCACCCTTTGCGGCGGTAACAAGATGAAAAACAGCATCATAGCTGTCACGCAGAGTAATCGGACTTCTGCCCGTATATTCAAGCACTTCGGCATATTCCTCATCTGTCATATATGCTTTGTTATCGACAGCACCCCTGTCGCAGACGATAAGCACCTTGTCTGCATCCATCCCCTTTGCAGCAAGGGTGAAAACCTCCTCCTTTTTCAGCTGAAGCGACATAACACATTTCTGAAATTCAGCATTTGATGCCGCAGTCCACGGAGCGACTCCGCCCGATATCAGCTCTGTTGCGGTTTCGGGAATGAAAAGCACCTTATATCCCATAGCGGAAAATGCTTTGTCTATCCACTGAAGGCCTGTAGATTTACCTCCGCAGGGACCGCCGGTTACAACTATCTTTGTGACTTTCATAATTTTCTCCTTTCTGTAAAATCAGCCCGCAGGGAATTTTTGGTTCCCGCGGGCAGATATTTTCAGCTTCAAAAAATTTATCTTCCCGCCTTGAGCTTTGCAAAAAGCTTCGGGAAACGCCCCTTTACAAATGTGATAATTCTGCTTTCAAGATATACAAGAAAAGCGGAATTCATCTTATAGGGAATAAGCATTATTTTCATATAGCCGGATTTTGCTTTTGCAAGACGGATGCTCCACTTTACCGAGGGATTGCTGAGCATTTTTTTAATTTCAGCCATCTTTTCCTTAGAAGAGAGTGTGCATGCAGGCGTAGTTATATTCTCCACACAGCCGATAAATCTTTCAATATATCTTCTTGCAAGAAATTCACGGGTGTTTCCGTCATCAATGTCCCATTCTTTATAGAGCCCTGTCATCCAGCTGTGCTCCTCCTCACGCTTCTTGTACATATCGTGACGGTATTTTGCAGTTTCGCTTTCTGCTCTCGCCCTTATAAAATGATAGTATTTTTTATCGGAAACAACAACTCTTTCAATATCTCTTAAAACATTGAGATTAAAGGGAAAATCATCCCAGAATGTATCAGGAAACAAAAATCCCTTTTCCTGAATATATGAAGTCAGAAACAGCTTGTTCCAGATAGAATAAAGAAGATTCATATCAAAAAGCCTGTAGGAATTTTCTCTGAATTCCTGCTGAGAGGAAAAAATCTGCGAAGGGCAAAACTGCTCCTGAGAGAAATATTCAGTTTCCGAATAATATGTATCAATATAATATCCGGTTATCACATACTGTGCATTGTTTTCCTCGGCAAGCTTATACATATCCTCAAGCATTGTATTTTCTGTCCAGTCATCGGAATCCATAAAATACATATACTTACCCTGAGCCAGGGGGATTGCGGCATTTCTTGCAGAGGGTGCACCGCCGTTTTCCTTGTGTATAACCTTTATTCTCGGATCTTTTTTTGCATATTCGTCGCATATTTTACCGCTCATATCCTCTGAGCCGTCATCAACGGCAAAAAGCTCCCACTCGGTGAGAGTCTGTGCCAATATGCTGTCTATTGCCTTGCCTACAAATTTTTCAACTCCGTAAACAGGCATTATTATTGAAATCTTAATATCCTTTTCCATACATACCCCTTATCCGCCAGGTGGTATTTTACATAAACTCTTCGTCAGTAAGCTTAAGCGCAGATTCTATTACCTTGTCCATATCGTAATACTTATACTCCGCAAGTCTTCCGCCGAAGATTACATTTTTCTCTTTTTCCGCCAATGCCTGATACTTTTTATAAAGGCTTGAGTTCTTATCATCGTTTACGGGATAATAAGCTTCCATTCCTTCATTCCATGTAACAGGAAACTCTTTGGTTATAACGGTTTTTTCCTGAGTGCCGCCTTCAAAATGCTTATGCTCTATAATTCTTGTGTAGGGTGTTTCGCGGTCGGTATAGTTTACAACTGCAACCCCCTGGAAATTATCGGTATCAAGCACTTCGGTTTCAAAACGCAGGCTTCTGTATTCAAGTCTGCCGAATTTATAATCATAAAATGAATCTATAGTTCCCGTATAAACGATTTTGTCGGCAAGGGAATTATACTTTTCTCTGTCTGCATTATAGTCGGCACCTGTTATAATATCGGCACCGTCAAGCAGCTTTTCAATAAGAACATTATATCCGCCCACGGGAATTCCCTGATAGGTGTCATTAAAATAATTATTATCGTAGGTAAATCTCACGGGAATACGCTTCAGGATAAATGCGGGAAGCTCTTTGCAGTCTCTTCCCCACTGCTTTTCGGTATATCCCTTTATCAATTTGCGGTAAATATCCTCACCCACAATACTTATTGCATGCTCTTCAAGATTTGAAGGTTCACCCTTCACGGCACGTCTCTGCTCTGATATTTTTGCCTTTGCTTCCTCGGGAGCAGCAACACCCCAGAGCTTTGCGAATGTATTCATATTAAACGGCAGATTATATATTTCGCCCTTGAAATTTGCAATGGGAGAATTTGTAAAACGGTTGAATTCGCAAAGAGAATTAACATATTCCCATACACGGGCATCTGAGGTATGGAAAATATGCGCACCGTATTTATGCACGGTGATACCCTCGGTTTTTTCACAGTAAACATTACCGCCGACATGCTCTCTTATTTCAATAACACAGCATTTTTTGCCGTGCTTTTTTGCTTCGCAGGCAAAAACCGAACCGAAAAGTCCGCTGCCTACAATAAGATAGTCGTATTTTTTCATCCTATATTACTCTTTCTGATATAAAGGTCATAAAATTTTACAGAAATCCGTCAGAGGAAGGAAGTCTGTCCGAAAAAGTATACAACCCCGCATTATTAGGTTTATAATACTACTTTTTAACCTGTATGTCAATAAAGCAGACCTTAAAACAGGCAGAAAAAGTTTCAATTTGTAACCTTTGTTATTTATTTCACACAATTTTTCTCTATATCAATACAGGGCTTATATGATAATAATGACAGAAAAGGTAACAAAAAAGCCTGCTGCGCAAATTTACGCAACAGGCAAAATACTGAAAAATATTTTTTCTGATATCTGTAAAAAACTATTCCGCAGTAAATATACACACCGAATTCAGCTCTATACTGCTCACATTTCCGGCATTCACAGGCTCAGGAAAATGTATCTGAAGACTCAGTTCATCATTATTTTTTCCCACTGCACTGAAGAAGGCATCATCCTCGGATTGAGGAGGCATTTTAAGATTGAAGCTTTTTCTTGTGCCGTCTTTGAGGTTCAGCGTGAGTGTGCCGCCAATAAGGCTTTCGGGCTCGGTGCTTTCATATATTTCCCTGCCCTTTGTGACCTTCAGTTTTATATCAAGGTTGAAATTTGATATTGAACCCTTCAGGGGAATGAAGCCGACACCGCCCGATACCGTTTCTTCAGATGTTTTTCTGAGCTTTCTGAGTGTGGCGGCATAATCAATTCTCACCTTGCCGCTGAATTCACATTTTTCTGCCGTAACTATTCCTTCATCACTGTCTTTTTCCCACATATCAATGTTTTCAAAATAAAAATCAACATCCCTGCCTAAAAATGAACCGCCCTCGGTAGCAGAAAAGCATATTTCTATTTCAGCCTTTTTTTCATCGGTTATTCTGAAGCTTATGCTTCTTGAAAAGCTGCCCATGGGAAATAGTGAAGAAATATCATGCTGAGCTTCACCGAAATAATACGTGTTATCCTCACTGAACACCGTGTCTCCCGTTGACACAAGCTCAAACAGCATAAATACGTCAAAGCTGTCGCCTGCGATACCCTTGCAGGTCAGAGTAAGATCGTCACGGCTGCTTTCAAAAACAATATTTTTCGGAGAATATAAAGCATCTGCAGTTTCGGACCTGCCCAGGAATAATGAACCGAAATATTCGGGCGCTCTTACGGCACTCACGGCAAAAGCAGAGCCGGAAAGACAAATTACTGCTGCAAGGGCGGCTGCAAGAACAACTGCAGGCCTCACACTTACTCTTCTGCTTTTTTCAAGTCTTCTGAAAAGTCCGCTTTTCCATTCTTCCGGAGTTGCTACATAAAGCCTATTCATCTGCCAACGCTCCTTTCAAAAGCTCTCTGCCTCTTTTCAGCAGAGATTTTACTGTGTTTTCTTTTATCGAAAGGATGTCTGATATTTCAGATATGCTGTAACCGTCGAAATAATAAAGTCCTATTACCTGACGGTATTTAGGAGAAAGCTCTCTCACGGCAGAAACAAGATCTCTGCCGAAATCTTCTGTATACGTAACCTGAAGCTCATCAATGTCAAAGTGAGTTCTGTGAAAAAGTTTACGCTTTATGTCACGGCATTCATTGTAAGCAACCGTAACTATCCATTTGCGAAGCTCTTCTTCGGGTTTATTCCACATTTTTTCCGCCTTAAAAAGCTTGATAAAAATATTCTGCCAAGCGTCCTCGGCATCGGCACGGTTCCCGAGATTTAAAAAGCATATGCGTGTGACCGTGTCGGCATATTTTTCAACAAGCTCTTCAAATAAGCCATTCATCCCTATCAGCTCCTTTCACTTTAATAACGTCTGACAGACCTGAAAAGTTGCACGGCAATAAAAAATCACACCGTCTGAGCCGGTTATTTCTGTATACCGGAAAATTCTTTCTGTAAGCTGATGAAAAGATTATATATTCCGCTGAACGGTAAGTAAACCCTCCCTCGGCGGCGGATTGCCCGAAAGAGGAAAAACAGCTCCTTTAACGGAGACACTTCGTAAAGAAGTTGTCTCCGTTTTTCAATATAAATAGAAATGACACTTTCCAGAACTGAAAGTGTCATAGTGGGTTACATAATTTGAGAAAGGTAAATATTTGCTGAAAATAATATTTCTTTTTCGGTGCGTAAAGAATGATATATCTCTGACGAGATATGATATACGGCTTCGCTGCATGATATATTTTCCCTTCGTGAAAATATGATATAATATCCGTTCCTTAATATGCCGAAGGCATATATCATCGCTCGCAGAGCGATATCATACCAAAGGTATATCACCCGTTCCGCAGAGGAACGGATATCATTGAGGCA
>JAZSNB010000026.1:0-18767 GCA_045536195.1 Acutalibacteraceae bacterium | reverse complement strand
CACGGGAAAAGAATTTCAAAAAAAATGATCTGCCGCCGATTGCTTCGGAGACAGATCGTTTTTATTTTATTATAACCTTATTGAGCTTTTTCGGTTTCGGCTATCCATTTTACGGTGTCCTCAAGGCTTTCTTTGAGGGAGCGGGGGTTGTAGCCGAGCTCGTTTTTTGCTTTTTCAAAGGAGAAATTGCAGTTTGACACAAGCTTTCTCACGGCATAGCGGGTAAAGATGGGAGACTGACCCGATACCTTATAGAAAACCTCCATAATGGGAGCTGCAACATCTATTATGCCCTTGCCGAGCTTGATTTTGGGAGGCTTGTTTCCGCATACCTCAGCAAGAAGCCTTATGAATTCATCTACCGTGCAGCTTTTATTACAAAGAAGATAAACCTCGCCTGCACCGCCCTTGTCGCCTGCAAGAACAGTACCGATAGCAACGTCACGGACATCAACGAAATTATAAGCACCGAAGGTCATTGTGATGGGAAACTTACCCGATGAAAACATTCTTATCATACTGCCGATGCTTGAAATCTTGAAATCATAGGGTCCCATACAGGCACTGGGCTGACAAACTACGGTTTCAAGCACACCGGGTTCATTTGCCTGCAGAACCTTTTCAGTAGCTTCTGCCTTGGTTTTGGCATATGTACCCTCAAGTGTGTCGGGGTCATATTCATAAACCTCTTTCATAACCTGATTATCGGGCAGAGGAATATATGTATCAACACTTGACATATAAACAAGCCTTTTAACACCTGTTTCTTTACAAGCCTTAATAACATTTTCAGTGCCGGTTACGTTTACCTTATAAACGAAATCCTCATTGCCGGGTTTGATTTCAACACAGCCTGCAACGTGATAAACGGTATCACAGCTCTTGAATGCTTCGAGAAGCGAATCATAGTCTGTGATATCCCCCTTAAGCTTTGTGCAATTAAGTCCGTCAAAATAACCGGGATCCTTTCTGAGAATAATTCTCACGTCCCTGTCATCATAATTCTGCAATTCCTTAAGAATTGCATAGCCTACGTGTCCTGTAGCACCCGTGAGGCAAACTGTCCTTTTTTCCATATTCTTCAACCTCTCTCATATACATAAACTGCACATAAATTACAGTAATAAATAAACAAAATTATAAATTCCGAAGCAATAAATACCCAGTCCCATAACTATAAAAATATGAAAAACACTGTGTATATATCTTTTCTTTGCACCGATTCTCAGAAAAACACAGCCGATAAGAAGCACCGCACCCCCTGATATAAGACAGATAAAAGCCGTAACAGGAAGATGAAAATAGGTTTCGCTTCCGAAAAGAGCACAAAGCGCCGCTGTGAGTATATAAAGTGTCATTCTGAATGCCTTGAATCTTCCGAAGAAAAACACCGTAAGAATAAGCCCCAGTATAACACTTGCCCAGGACAGCACAAGCATAAGAATCGCTCCGAGGGTGCTTCCCTTACTGAAAACAGCAGGCACACATCCCGTAACAGTTCCCGCAACAGCAAAAAAGATTGCACTGTGGTCAACCACACGCATTATCCTTTTTGCATTTCCCTTTTTTAGTCCGTGATAAACAACGGATGAAATAAAAGAAAATGCTGTTCCTGCCGCATAAAGCAGGGCGCATATCAGGGCAAACAAATTGCTTTCACACAGGGGGACAAATTTTATAAATATAAAAAACGGAATAAAAAGTCCCGCACAATGGGTGATTACATTAAGTATTTCTTCGCCTTTTGTGTATGATACAAGCTCAATATTATCAGTCTTCATAGTTTTCTGTCAGCACAAAGGTCAGGTCATTCACATTTGTTCCCGTAGGACCGGTTGTGATTATATCTCCTGCCATTTTCAGTGCATAGTTGGAATTATTGTTTTCAAGCTCTTTTTCGGCATCAATTCCCTTTTCTTTCATCCTGAAATAAGTATTGCCGTCGGAAAATCCGCCCGCGTCCCCTGTAGGTCCGTCGGTTCCGTCAGACCCTACACTTACAAAGGCAATTCCCTTTTTGCCCTGAAGCCTTATTGCAGCAGCAAGTGCCATTTCCTGATTCCTGCCGCCTTTACCGTCCCCCTTAAGAGTAACAACGGTTTCTCCCCCGAAAACAAAGCAGTGCTTACCCGGTAATGAAGGAATGCTTCGGAGTATTTCCTCTGCAGTTTCACGTGCTTCGCCTGAAAGATATCTGCTTTTGTGATGAACGGTAAAGCCCAGCTCACGGGCCTTTTTTCCTGCGGCTTCACAGAGTATATTTATATCACCTGCAAAGAAATAGCCGCCGTCATTTATATTAATATCATCTTTTGTAAGAATCGTTTTTTGTATATCATCGGAAATATCGGGAAGATACTTCTGAAGTATTTTATATAAGCTTTCATTATCGGTATCGTCACATACGGTAATACCCGAAGCGATAACCCCTTTATCATTGGATAAAACATCCGAAAGAGCTATTGTGATAACCCTTGCAGGATATGCCGCTGCAGCAAGCTTTCCGCCTTTTACAAGAGAAAGTCTTTTTCTTACAGCATTAATTTCTTCTATATTTGCACCGCGAGACAAAAGCTTTTTTGTAATATCCTGCTGCAAGGCTTCACTTATTTTGCTTTTTTCAAACAAGGCACTGCCGCCGCCTGAAAGAAGCACAAGAAGGATATCATTCTCTGTAAGTGAAGAAGCTGTCTGAAGCCCCTCTTCCGCGGCTGCCACGCTGTTGGCATCACTTATGGGATGGGCAGCTTCAATTACGCGGAAGCGGGAAAAGCTATATCCCCGGCTATGGTCGTATTTTGTAACAAGAAGACCTTTTTTTATTCTGCAGCCCAGTATATCCTCTGCAGCCTTTGCCATGGGCACAGCGGCCTTACCGACGGAAATCACTGTGATATCCGCGCCCTCCGGCACAGCCTCTTTCAGAAGCTTCACCGTGTTTTCATAGGGCAGTGCCGCTTTTATTGCCTCATTCACAATACTTAAGGCATCATTTTTCATAAAGCAATCACCGTATTCATATTATCGGGCAAGGAAGGATACATAAGCTCTTTGGTCAGCAATTCTATCTGATCGGTGGTTTTAAGAATACCTGCCTTTTTATTTTTATTAACAGGCAGTTTTTTTACAATACGGGAAGCAAGGGTTCCCACACTGCAAACAACCCTTCTTTCTGCTTCGGTGCAGTCCTTAACGGCATACGAGCCGTCAAAAACGCTTAAAAATACCTTTGTGACAAGTGAAAGAAGCGGCATTTTCTTGATCTCTCTGAGAGCCTTTCTGTCAACACCCTTGCCGAAGGTGAAGAAATTTATAAGCCGCCCCGCACCGCCGCAGGTTGCCTTAAGAAGCTTTTTGCAGACAATACGTATAATCGGATAAAGAAGGTTGTATGAGGGGATTTTTATACCGTTGGCTCTGAGTCTTTCATAAAAATCCTTTTTATCATTTTTCCCCGCTTCAAGGAGATTGAATAAAACACCGGTGGTATGCTTTTCAAAATACGAAAAATCACACTTTTCACCGTTATATGTAAACTCTTTTGTAAATTCCACACTCACCTTTGCATTTTCACCGTCGAAATCCACATAGGTAACCGGAGCGGGATAGCCTGTGAGTGAGCCTAAATTAATCTGTGTTATCTTATTTCCCTTTTCAGACACAAACTCAGTCGTTCTCTGCATATGTGAATGACCCACAAACATAAGACGAAGTCCGTTATCTGCAAGAACGGATGCAGTTTCAAAGTTTGAGCCTATTGACTGACCGCTGTTTATAAATCTGCAGAAAGGATGAAGAAGCAGATGATGCTCCATTGCAATAACCTTACAGCCGTCGCGGCGTGCTTCTTCAAGCATTTTTACCATCCAGCCGAGATGCGCCTCACTATAGCCTGATTTTCCTCCAATGGCGTCACAGTCGTCGTGAACGGCAAGAAGTCTCAGCCCCGGACACACCTGAAAGCATTTTGAAACAAGCCCCAGCGGTGTGGTATATGAAGAAATACAATCCTTTTCACCAAAGGACGAATAATATTCGGTAAGCATTCCGGGAGAGAGCGTTTCAACATCATTAAAAACCTCTTCTCCCTCAAATCTGCGCGGGTTGTGATCAGAGCACCAGTCGTGAGTGGAGGTGATAAGATACAGCTTCTTTTTTTCGCTGAGCCTTAAAAATTTTTCTTTTACCTCATCATGGCTGAGCTTTTCACCGTCATTGGTGATATCCCCTGCAATACAGACAGCATCGGTATCATCAGACATAAACTTTCCGAAAACCGTATCGAGAATAGCTCCTGTTTCCTTAAGACATTTCTGGTCGCTTCCTTCTCTGAGCTCGTATGCTCTGCCTGAGTTACCCAAAGCTTCGGAATAATGATGGATGTCGGCAATGAAAGCTAATCTGAATTCTTCCATAATTTCCTCATTTCTGAACAGTTTATGAATATTATGTAAATCACACAGCTGTTTGACTCAAAAAACCGCTCAT
This sequence comes from Acutalibacteraceae bacterium, assembly GCA_045536195.1. GTDB lineage: Bacteria > Bacillota > Clostridia > Oscillospirales > Acutalibacteraceae > RUG806. The sequence goes on along the minus strand of JAZSNB010000026.1, from coordinate 14,279 downwards.
TTTTAATTTATTTTCTCTTCTTTCCGATAAAACATATTCAATATATGTTTAAAATATTTTAACATATTACACCCAAAAAAACAACCTGTCGTAAATTTTGTAATAATTTTTTACTTATAAAACATAAAAATGACAAATTTCAAAAGCAAAAAAAAACAAGGCATTGTAAAAACACAAAGCCTTGTTCACATACATCTGTTCTGTTATTTTACGGCATATAAGGATCGTCGGAAGCTACATAGTCTTCGGGCATAATGTAGGGTCTCATAAAATTAATTGTGAAATCAACACCCCACTGACCCTTTGCACCCTTCCACTTGCCTGAATGAGGCTCAATGGAAAGCACACCGTTATAGTCATTCACATAAAGAAGTGTCATAATGGCACCCCACTTGATTTCATCAAGACCTGCGGGAGGATCGTCAAATCCGTCGCCTGCTATATGAAGAATACCCTTTACGTGGAAATGATAAACACGCTTACCCCAATCGCGAAGCTCCTTGAGATAGTCACCGCCGCGGTTAAAGCAATGAGAGGGATCATATTTAATACCGAGCTCGGGAAGTGCACCGTGAATTACAGACCAGGCTTTTTCTTCATAAACAAAGTTTGCCCAATCACAGTTATATGTTGCTATCTTTACATTCTTATCTCTTGCATAGTCAATAAGACCCTTGAAATAATCTATAGCAATAAGACAGTTTTCATAATATGTTTTATTATCAACATAATTACAACCCACGTTATACACGGGACAGCCGACAATTGATGCAAGGTCAATAAGATTTTTGTCGTGCATGAGAGCTTCGGGAATAACATTTCCGTCATCATCTATTCTGTCCATACCCCATCTGCCGACAGAACCGACCATAACAGAGTATTTTTCGGAATTTGCTTTGATTTCTTCAGCTCTTGCCAGAACCTGTGCAGAATCATAGTTGTGATTTATACAGAATTCTACTGCTTCAAGACCTTTTGCGGCAACCGCTTTGAAGTGGCCTTCTTCCCAACCGTTTATAATACCTAATTTCATTTTAATCACCTCAGAAACAGTATACAAAAGAAAAAGGGCAAAGTCAACAAAATGACAATAAATAGATATATAATAGCAAAAATTTTATTGATTATGCACGTATAGTGTGATATATTAAAGAAAAAAATCATAATTTATCCTTCTGATAAATTGTGATTTACGGAGGTTTTATTATGGCTAAAAAATGGCGTGTCGGTATTATCGGCAATGGCGGAATATGTAAAGGAGCACATCTGAGCACCTATCTTAATGATGAGCGTCTTGAGGTTGCAGGCGTATGCGATATTATCGAAGAAAGAGCACAGTTTCTGAAGGACAATTATTTTCCGGATGCAAAGGTATACACTGATTTCAATGAGCTTCTCAAGGACGAAACCATTGATTCTGTTGACATATGCACTCCCAACTATCTTCATTCAATCATAGCAGTTGCGGCATTTGAAGCCGGCAAGCACGTTTTCTGTGAAAAGCCTGATGCAGTTGACGTAACTGAAGTTCTGAAGATGAATGAGGCTGCAAAGAAGGCAGGCAAAACACTTATGGTTATGAGAAACAACCGTTTTGTGGATGCTTCTGTTTTTGCAAAAAAGTATATCGAAAAAGGTAAAATGGGCGATATCTACTGCGGCAGAGCAGGCTGGCAGAGAAGAAGAGGCATTCCCGGCAAAGGCGGATGGTTCACCACGAAGGCACAGTCAGGCGGCGGTCCTCTTATTGACCTGGGTGTTCACATGATAGATCTTGCAATATGGCTTATGGGTAATCCCACACCTGTTGCTGTTTCGGGTAACACCTATATGAAATTTGCAGATAATGATTCATCCGACTCTGTAAACTCTGATTTCGGTGATAAAAATGCAGAGGGTACATTTGATGTAGAAGACCTTGCTATGGGAATGATCCGTTTTGATAACGGTGCCATACTTCAGATAGAATTCAGCTGGGCTTCAAATATAAAAGAAGAATGCCGTTTTGTTGAGCTCAGAGGCACAAAATCAGGAATGAGCTGGAGAAACGGTGTGCTTGAGCTTTTCACGGAGGAGGACGGTGAGCAGCTCAATATCACAGCTCCCAACTGTAAGGAAAACAACGGTCACGCAAACAACTTAAAGCACTTCTATGATGTTGTTATCGAGGGCAAAAATCCCATTTTTGTACCCCAGCAGGGCATTGATATGATAAAGATTCTCTGTGCAATTTACGAATCCGCAAAAACAGGAAAAGAAATTGTACTTTAATTAAATAATTTAAATATTTTGCTTATGTTAAAATATGTTGCTTGATGCAACGGCAAAACAGCTCTATTATTTAATCACAAAGAAAATGAAGGAGAACAATACTATGCTTTGTGATAATTTAAAGACTCTAAGAAAATCAAAAGGACTTTCTCAGGAAGAACTTGCAATAAAGCTGTCCGTTGTAAGACAGACCGTTTCAAAATGGGAAAACGGTCTGTCTGTGCCTGATTCCGAAATGCTGCTGAAAATAGCCGATGCTCTTGATACCGAGGTCAGTGTGCTTTTAGGCGAAAAAGTTATACCCGATGACGAATCCGAAATTAAAGCAATTGCAGCAAAGCTTGAGCTTCTCAATGAGCAGATTGCTGTAAGAAATGAAAAAAACAGAAAAATTCAAAGGGCATTTTTTATAATTCTCTTAATTACAGCAATCGGCTTGCTGATTTTTTTTCTTGCTGATTTTATTTCATATCATTCTTTTTATAACAGCACAAACGATGAGCTTGCAATAATCGGCGGAGCAGACGGGCCTACTGCAATTTTTGTATCTGAGGGCGCATTCAGTATACACAAGCTGATTATAACTGTTACAGTTATGACAATCTCTTTATTCGGAATATATAAAACAAAAAAAATACGCTGAAAATTATATTTCTCTCCCGGCTCCGTTTTTGAAGTTTTGCCGGGAGAGCTTTTTTTCTTGTCCGCATTATACAATACAATTCACATTTTCTGTTTTTCCGAATAAAATAAGATAGCTGCAGCAGAATATATATGTTTTCCGGTTTTCATTCCGGTATTTCGGGAGGTTATTATGTATAAAAGTGCGTCATCCTCATTTTTCCTGGGAGCATCAACCCCGGGAGGCTTTCATTCATTATTTTCATATCTTCACATACCCGAAGAAGGCTGGAGGCTTTATATTATAAAGGGCGGTCCCGGCACGGGCAAATCAACTCTGATGAAAAAGGTGGCTTCGGCTGCCGCCAAAAGAGGACTTTATCACGAGAGAATCTATTGCAGCTCTGACCCCGCAAGTCTTGATGCCGTTATAATCCCCTCGTTAAAAGTCAGCATTGCCGACGGCACAGCACCTCACGTGCTTGAGCCCCAATATCCCGGGATCAGTGAAATAACGGTTGATCTCGGGCAATTCAGAGATGACAGGCTTCTCAGAAAAAACGGTGACAGAATAATTGAAATCACAAAGGAAAACAAATTCTGCCACAAAAAATGTACGGACTTTTTATACGCTGCAAAAAGTGCCGAAAACGACACGGCAAGCATAATTCTCTCAGCCTTGAAAATAGAACGCCTTCACAAATTTGCCGAAAAGCTTTCTGAAGCTAAGCTTACTGCCGTTTCCGATACCGAGGGACAAATACACAAGCGTTTTCTCAGCGGTATCACACCCGAAGGCATTGTGATTTTCAAAGACACCATAAAAGAGATGTGCGACAATATATATGTCCTTGATGATCCCTATGGCAGTGCATCCTGTGTTATTCTTAAAATACTGATGCTGAAAGCCAAGGAACAGGGTATTGACAGCATTGCCTGCTATTGCCCTATGTCGCCCGACTACAAGCCGGAGCACGTAATTTTCCCATCCTTATCCTTAGGCTTCTATACAGCAAACAGATATCATACTGCTGAATTTTCCGATGCGAAGCATATCGACTGCAGAAGATTTCTCAATACAGATATTATTTCCCGTCACAAAAACCGTATTGCATTTAATAACCGTTCCCGTGACGAGCTTCTTAATGAAGCTGTACTGCAGATGAAAAAGGCAAAAAGCATACACGATGAGCTTGAAAAATATTATATTGAAGCTATGGATTTTGACAAATCATCAAAAATTTTCGAAAGACTTATCAGCAATGAGATTTTTATGAACAACTGAAACAAGTAAAGACCTGCTTTTTACGGCAGGTCTTTACTTTTATTTCATTTAATTATGCTTTGAAAAACCGGGTATTATGCGAAGAGATTGCGGAAGAAGTCGGCAATCTTTCTGAAGAGGTTCAGAAGCCACTCCCAGAAGGACCACTTTGTAACAATTTCGCCGTCGCCTGCGCCGGTGTCAATCATAGCACCTGCTATGGTAACTCTTGCATCGCCTGAGCCTGCAGGAACTACATAGTAGCCTTCTGCATCGGGTTCAACCTCAACACCGTTGATATAAACGATGTAGTCATCGAACATAAAGCTCTGATATACTCTTACTCTGAAACGAAGATCGAAATCATCGGACCAGTAAACTATTGCTGAATTATAAACAGCTGCATAGTCTTCAATGATGAAGTGAGTATTATTAATGGAAGTGAAGTTGATACCTCTTGTGTTACCGCCTTCAATAATTGTAACGGTCTTTGAAGCCTTGAGGATACCTCTTGTTGCGGTAAGTGTAACAGTACCTGTACCGATAGCATAAAGCTTGCCGTTTGCAAAGAATACAACATTGTCGTCAGAGGATACCCACTGAGCATCTGTAAGCACTGCACCGAGAGGCATCTTAACAGCCTTGAGATCAAGGATTGTGCCTGCATATGCTACTGATGAGCCTTCTATAACAAGTGTTGAACCTGCGTCGGGATAAATTACATCGATAAGTCCGCTTACTTCACCTGCAACGAAGTCTACTCTTGACTGGCTGTCCTTGTCGAGGGTATTTCTTTCTTCGTTAAGGTCTTCGATCATACCGAGAACTTTTTCGATCTGAGCCTTGTTTTCTTCAAGAATGCTGTCTTCAACAACACCTTCCTCGAGAACTTCCTTAAGGATTTCTTCAAGGTTGTCGAGTGCTGTCCAGTCAGCAGGCTGATTATAAACTGCTGTATAGGTTGCATCACCGTTTACAACTGCAACGGGCTTATCCCATGACTTGAACTTGTAGATAAATCCGTCTGCGCCTGTGAAGTCTGCTACATCGGGAAGTGCTACTGTATCGCCGTTATATGCCTTAACTTCAACAGTCTTATCCTTCATAATGAAGGTGATTGTTCTTTCTACCTTTGTAACAACTGTTGTTCTGGAAATTTCGTGTCCGCAAACAGAACAGTAAACTACTGATTCATAGCTGCCGTCCTTTGTTTCGGTTGCGGGAATTTCATTTTCCTTAACAGCCTCAGCAGGTGTATGGTCTGATGTGGGAATTGAAGTACCTGCTTTATAGAGAGCGTCACAGCAGGTATAAAGTGTATTACCTGTGTAGCCTTCTTCCTTACAGGTGGGAGCCTTCACGTCAACAAGCTTTGTGGGTGTGCCTTCGTGGTTGGAAGCATCCTTTTCGCCTGTCTTAGCTACTGTGCCAAGCTTCACACCGCATTCGCAGTATGTTACTTCGTTCCAAGTCTTTGCTGTGATACATGTGCCGGGCACGATATCTTCAGCCTTGATTTCAGTTACACCTGTGTGAACTGCAGGATTCTTTTCACCTGTCTCATCAACTCTGCTGAGCTCTTTGTCGCAGCCTGCACAGTAAGTAACTGTTGTCCAGGAGGATACTGTCATACAGTTGCCTGAAACTCCGTTGATTGTACCTGTATAGGTTTCACCTGTGTGGTTTGTGAGATCCTTTGCACCGGTCTTATCTTCTGTCTTTACGGTAACACCGCATTCACAGATCGTAAGCTCAGTCCAGGTTGCTTCAGTTTCACATGTACCGTCTACAATGTTGACAGCCTTGATTGTGTTGTTGCCGGTGTGAATGTCAGGATTCTTTTCGCCTGTCTTCTGAGCAGAGCCAAGCACCGCGTTACAGCCCTTACAGTATGTGACCTCAGTCCAGGTTGCTTCATGCATACAGTCGCCTGCATTTTCATTTATCTTACCTGTATAGGTTTCGCCGGTGTGGTTCGTGAGATCCTTTTCACCGGTCATGTTTTCGGTATTAACTACAGTACCGCATTCGCAGGTTGTGATTTCTGTCCATGTAGCTTCTGCTGCACATGTGCCTGCTACTTCATTTGTCTTTGTTACTGTGTTGTTGCCTGTGTGGTTTTCGGGATTCTTTGCACCTGTCTGTGCGACTGAACCAAGCTTTGCATTGCAGCCGAGACAGTATGTTACATCATTCCAGGTTTCTGCTGTCATACAAGTGCCGGGAACAGTGTTTTCTTTTCTTACTTCTGTTCCGCCTGCGTGATTTTCAGCATCTTCATCAAGAACACTGCCGTAGGTTACGATTGCATCACAATCGAGACAGTGAAGGTCACCTGAGTAACCCTTATCCTTACAGGTTGCTGCATAATCACCCTTGAGAACAGTTTCAGTTGTGGAGTGATTGAGAGGATCAGTTGAACCTTCTTCAGCAACTCTGTCGAGCTCTGCATCACAATCTGAACATTTTGTAACTGTCTCCCAGGTTGCCTTTGAGGTACATGTACCTGCTACCTCGTTGTCCTTTTCTGTGTAGGTTGAGCCAACGTGGTTATTTTCATCCTTTTCGCCTGTCTTGGGAACGGATGTGAGAATTTCATTACAATCGTCACAGCGTGTAACCTCGTTCCAGGTCTTTTCCTTATTACATGTACCTGCTACGATATCTTCATTTGCAGTTGTGGTTGTACCTACATGTTTTGAAGCATTGAAGCCGCCTTCTTCGTATTCGAATGTGTCGGCATCCTCTGCCTTTGCATTTGCAGTACAGTCTGCGCAATCATAATAGTATACTGCATACTTTGTACAGGTTGCTTCAGACTTGAGATGCTCTGCATCAATAACTTCTTCTGTGTAATTATGGGGAAGTGTAACGCCTGTTACAGATTCGGTCTTAAGAACTTCATTACATACAGTACAGTATGTTACATTGTCATAAGAGCCGGCTGTTGTACAGGTTGCATTCCGGATGTTTTCCTGTCTTACGGCTTCATTATGTCCGGGAGCTACATGAATCTTGTTTGTTCTTGAAAGCTCTTTAGTACAAACTGAACAGTAAACAACCTCCTGATAGCTGCCGTTTTCAAGACATGTAGCGGGCTTGTCATTTTCAACAACTGCTGCAGCCGGTGTATGTCCTGTTGCATCCACATAATCATTAATATAAGTATGTGAGGGATCGTTCTTACAGATATATGTTGTGTAACCCTTATCTTCACAGGTGGGAGCAGTTACCGTTCCTTCGTAGTCGTGATCGGTTGCTGCAATAACAAATGTATCTGTATTATCATACATTTCTGTGCTGAAAGCATCGGCATCTGCTGCAAAGTATTTATTACATACAGAGCAGGTCATGTAGCTTTCCATACCTGTTTCTTCACACTTGGGAGCTATTCTTTCAGTAGCAGCAGTAAACTTATGTCCTTCTGCCTCGATAGCTTCTTCATAAGTATGAGTGCTGTCGTTCTTACAGGTATAGGTCATAACACCGTCTGTAAGACAGGTTGCCTCTGCTGTAACCTTGCCTTCATATGCGTGGTCTGTCTTGGGATCAACCTCATATGTTGTATGAGTACAGCCTTCACGCTGACAGTATTCGTATGCCTTATAACCGTCCTCTTCGCAAGTGGGAACCTTAGCTTCAACATTTACAAGATCGTGGTTATCGGGATCAATATCAATTACAAGTGAAGAGAGCTCATTCTTATTTTCATCAAAGTATTTATCGCAGTCTGCACAGTCATAATGTGCCTTTGTTCCCGTTGCAACACAGGTTGCGGGAATTTCTGCGATAAGCACACCATAATTGTGACCCTTTGCAGGAATTACAAGAGAATCAAGCTCTGCCTTGCTTTCATCAAAGTTTTTGCCGCAGGCATCACAGTGATAGTGACCGAGTGTTCCTGCGTTTTCGCAATCAGAGGGAATTTCAGCTATCCATTCGCCGTAGCTGTGATCCTTTGCGGGAATTACAAGAGAATCAAGCTTATTGTATTCTGCGTCAAAGTCAAGCTTACATACTGAACAGGTATAGTGTCCGAGTGTTCCTGCGTCTTCACAGGTCGCGGGTATCTCTGCTATCCATGTACCGTAGCTGTGACCTGCTGCGGGAATTTCTGTCTTGGTATTATTGCCTTCTGCAAAAGCTTCGGCATTCTCTGCGAAATAGAGATTACATACACTACAGGTCTTATATGCTTCATAACCGTTTTCTGTACAGGTGGGTTCTTTCTTTTCTGTAACACCTGAGAAGGTGTGACCTGTGGGATCAACAGCATCCTGCTTAGTAGCAGGGCATACTTTACACTTATAGTCTATAGTACCTTCTTCAGTACAGAAGGTCTGTCTGCCGATTTCCTGCCAATCGTGTCCGTTTGCGGGAATTTCCTTCTCATATCTGTATCCGCACAAGCAGTATTCTGCTTTTATACCGGTTTCTGTACAGGTAGGTGCTTTGTTGGCATCATCGATATAATATTCGTGAACTTCTTCTTCGTATTCGGCAACAAATGTTATCTCAGCTGTGATTTCAGTGACTTCATTTGCCCATGCCTTGAAATTATAGTGATGAGTATTATTCTCGGGAGCAGCTTCAGCACCGTTATAATATGTGGAGATAAAGCCTTCAGCTTCAGAGGGAAGTGTGAGCTCGGAGAATGCAGTACCGTATTCAATATCCTCTCTTGTTACGGTAATTTCAGTACCGTCCGTATCAAAGAATCTGAATGATACATCAAACTTCTTTATTGTCCAGAGAGCCTTTACCGAAATATTTTCAGCGGGCATTGTTGAGGGAAGTGCGGGTGACCAGCCTACAAAATCATAGCCTGTCTTTGTGGGTGCAGCAGGCTCTGTAACTGTTGTGCCGAAGTCCTGAGTAATGGGAGCAACAGCACTGCCGCCGTCTGCATCAAATGTGATCGTGTACTGATTTATCTTCCACTGTGCCTTTATTGTAATATTTTCAGCAGGCATTGTTCCGGGAACAGCAGGTGACCAGCCGTCAAATGTATAGCCTGTCTTTGAGGGGTCAGCGGGTGCTGTTATATTCTCGGCATAATCATATTTCTGAACAATATTTTCTTCACCGTTACCAAGCTCATATGTAACCGTGTATTCATTTATTGTCCACTTTGCCTTTACTGTAGCACCGCCTGCGGGCATTGTTGAGGGAAGATTTTCCCAGCCTGCAAATGTGTAGCCTGTCTTTGTAGGATCTGCGGGAGCAGTAACCGCTGTGCCGAAGTCCTGAGTAATGGGAGCTACAGCGCTGCCGCCGTCTGTATCAAATGTGATTGTGTATTCGTTTGCAGTCCACTGTGCGGTAAACGTTACGTTACCGTACATACCTGTTGCTGTTACGCCTTCATCAACTACTGCATCGGGTGCCCAGTTACCCTCAGCTGAGGTTACGAGCCAGCCTGCAAATGTGTGGCCGACCTTTTCGGGAGCTGCAAGTGCATGAACGGTATGGGTTATACTAAAGGGGATAACCTTTGTTTCGCCTGTTCCGTTATCATATACATAAGTGATTGTATAGGGAGTTTCTTCCCACATAGCATAGAGTGTTACACCGCCGTCTCTTACATCTGTAAGCTTACTTACACTCTGACCTGCGGAGTATGTTACACCTGAACCATCCTGCTTTGTATTCCAGCCTACAAATGTATAACCGTTCTTTGTGTATGTGCATTCGGGAAGAGTAATAGTATTTGTATAGGTTGTATTTATCTGTGAAGGAACTGTACCGCCGGTATGATTATTTCCGTCGAAGAATACAGCATAGGAGTTTTCAGACCAGGTTGCTGTAATTGTCATATCCTCTGCGGGAATTGTACCGGGAACAGTCTTATCCCAACCTGTGAATAAATAACCTGTCTTTGTGGGATCAGCAGGCTTTGTTACAGCATCGCCATAATGTCCGCTGATAGAATTTATAGCGTTACCGCCCTTGGTATCAAAGGTGATTGTGTATGTACCGAGTTCCCATGTTGAATAAAGTCTTAATGTTTCTGTAATAGCAACCTTTGTTGTAGAAGCATAGGGTGTTCCGCTTTCGTCAACCCAGCCGGTAAACTCATAGCCTGTTCTTGTGGGTGTGGGAAGTGTACCGAAAGGCTGATCATAGGTTACCATAATAGGTGCTTCATAAGAAACATCGTCAGCTACAGTACCTTCTTCATACACACGAATGTTATTTACTGTAAGCTTATTTCCTACAGCATTAGCATCAAATCTGATTTTAATAAATGCAGTATCGGCACCTGCAGTAAATCTTATATAAGGTGTTGTATTTGTAGTCTGACCTGTCAGAGAAATATATACATTCCCCTCTCTGTGGGCACCGTTTGTCGTGTCGGGAATAGCAGTTGTTTCACCGGCCTGACTTGAATTCAATGTATGAACATACATATCATAACCACCGGAAACAGCTTCAAGCTGAACATCAGCTTTCAATATGTATGTCTTGCCCGGTTCAACAGGAATAGCAGAACTGAATCCTGTGTTACCGTCTGCAGCGGTCGAAGTGACAGTAAAGCCGGTATCGGTTCTCTCGTCAATATCAAGTGAACCTGTAATCGCAAATGTGCTGTAATCAAATAAGTTGTCAAATACTACACTATACTTATTTGCTTCCCATACTGCATAAACCGTATCGTTAAAGCCTACGGTTACTGTAGCGGGAACAGATGTTGCATTCTTATCAGTTGACCAGCCGAGGAATGTGTAGCCGGTTCTTGTTGCGAAGAAAGCATCCTTGACAGCAGCATTGTCGAAAGATGAGGTAGTGCCGCCGCCAACCTGCATAGCAACAGTATTGGGAACGCCGTCACCGATAGCACCGCCGTTAGCATTAAGAGTAAGAGTCGTATGAAGCCCTGCTTCAGCAGATGTAAGAGCAGATGTATCTGTTGTAGCACTTACAGGATTACAGAGATTTGTAGCAGCAGTCTTGAGTGCAGAATAATATGTATTCCAGGTATCAGCCGTATAGTTTTCCTTTGCATAGGAAGTACCGTTCAATACATTTGCACGGAGTGTGCCCTTATTTGCACCTGTTACACTGATGTTAACAAAGTTATTGTTCCATGCAGTTGTGTCAATTACTTTGTTTGTCTTAGTCTTTACAGCTGATTTAATTCGAAAACTTGCTGTACCGCTTATAGCCTTATTCCATGTTCCGTTATATTTAATACCGGTGCTGCTATCATTACCGGATGAGAACTGGGTGCCTGTACTGTTGAAGTCACCGGAATACTCACTGCTTCCGGTAGCAGTTCCGTTGTAGTAACTGCTTGTTTGACCTGTGAAATCTGAAACATACCAGTTAGGACCTTCGTTAGCGTTTTCACGGTCTGTAACCATAAAACCTACACTGAAGTTAGGAATCTGATTAAAGTTATTGTAACGGCTGGTATCAACCGTAAGATTAGCCGTGGGGCTTATGGAGTTTGCACGTGCGTGGTAATTTACACCGCCGGCTTCTACACTCTGATAGTTTATAGTAGGAGAAAGTCCGTTAGAACCTGACTGAATCCAGTTTGTATCGGGATTGTTATTGCCGGGAGTTTTAATTGTACCGAGTATGGGTATAAAATTAGCAGTCTGTATATACCATCTGCTGTTACTGTCACCGTCGGAATAACCGTGAACACCCGATACCCAAAGAATGGAGCTGGCGAAAGTGTTATGATATGCACCCTTAGCTTTTGCAGCAGCACCTACGGGCTGATACCAGGGAGCATAAGCTATTGAATATGCATAGTGGGTCTGTGTCTTGCCGTTTACATCAAACACAAATGTCCACTCAACAAGAGCAGTACCGCCTGCATTAAGACCTGCAGGAAGTGAGAACGTACCTGTTGCAGTTGTAGCAGAGCTGCCGAAGGTAGTACCCACAAGACCCGTAATTGAAGAAGGCAATGTTATAGCAGCAGAGGTTTTAGCACTGATACTTGTAAGCTTTGCACCGGGATACGTAACATGAACCTGTGCAGAAGTATCCTGCGAGGTTTTAACAGAGCCGTCTGTATTGTTGTTGATATAATACTGAATTGTTGTTGATGCACCCGTTGAGGGAGTAAGATAGAGAGTTTCGGGAACAACTATCTTGATGCCTGCAACAGCAGCATCGGCCTCTACCGCACCTAAATCAAGGGGGAAGAAGCAAAATGTTGTGAAGAGCATTACAAAAGTTAAAAGAACGCTGAGAGTTTTATTTAACTTTTTCATTTTCTCACATCTCCTTAAAAATAAAATTTGTCCGAAACGCAAGAGGATAAACTGCCGTTTGTGCTTTGCTGTCATGGAATCTGACCCTTTCCGTTTGCGACAGGGAAACATTTACGGATTTTATCCGCTTTCCGCTTCTTTTGTCTATAAAAAAAGATATTTATAGTTATAATTATTTTAACATTTAACTATTGTTAATTCAACAGTATACAAAAAAAATATAAACAAAATTCCCCTTTTCTTTTTATGCAATTCTTAATAAATTAACGATAGCCCCCCATATTTAATTTCAGGTGCCGTGCATAAGCCAATCAAGTGCGTTTATACGTAAAATACCGTCATAATCAGAATCAGGATCTTCGTCAAGAGTCAGTATAAATTTCGGATAATGGTCTTTTAGTTTTTGTAAGGGTCTTAATTCTCTCTTTAATGTATTTTCATCACGAACGGATAAAGCAACCTGAAAATACACGGGTTTTCCGTTTTTTTCTGCCACAAAATCGATTTCCAGGTCATCAAGCTTTCCTATATAAACATCATATCCTCTGCGAAGCAATTCAAGATAGACCACATTTTCAAGAATATGTCCGGCATCAACCGAACGGCTTCCAAGCAGTATAAAGCGCAAGCCGATATCAACAACATAATATTTCTCAAGCGTTTTCAGATATTGCTTGCCTTTGATATTATAACGGCGTGCCTGATACACAATAAAGCTTTCCCTTAAATAACTCAAATATTTTTCTGCTGATTTTGCATCTGTTTTTCTGCCGTATGAGGTTAATGTATCCGCTATTTTTTTAGAAGAAACAGAGCTTCCTATATTATCAAAAATAAATCTGACAATACTTTCAAGAAGCATAGTGTCTGTTATTCTGTGTCTTTGAGATATATCTTTTACAATTATAGTATTATACAATCCTTCCAGATAATCTTTTATCTCTTCCGGATAACCTGCTAATTCAAGGGTGTATGGAAATGAGCTGAATTCAATATATTCCCTGTATTTTCTCGAAAGCTCTTTAGTATCTCCGGTACTGCTCACATATTCAGCAAAAGAAAGAGGTAACATCATTATCTCAACATACCGTCCCGAAAGAAGTGTAGCTATTTCACTTGACAGCATATCAGCATTCGAGCCTGCAATATAAATATCTATGTTTTTTTTCAGAAAAAGACTGTTTATCACATCAGCAAAATCAGGACATTGCTGCACCTCATCCACAAACACATAAGACATCTTTTCTTTGTTCAATCGTTGCTTGATATACTCGTGAAGTTTTTTTCCATCTCTTAATTCATAAAAATCATAATCCTCAAGATTTATCGCTATAATCTGACTTTCGGCAATTCCGACAGAAATCAGATATTCCCTAAACATTTCAAGCAAAACAGATTTACCGCAACGGCGCACACCTGTCACAACTTTTATAATATTTTTATCCTTAAAGGCGAGCAATTTATCAAAATATGCTTTTCTTTCTATTCTCTCTGTCTTCATCAGGCTACTCCTTCGTTATATACATTTCATTGTAATAATATCCTAAAAGTAATCAACTGTCAATAATTTTTGGTTTGCAATACCAAAAATATACAATAAATCAGATTTTTTGTTGTATTTACAAAAAAATAGCCTCTTCACGGAAAGTTGGGTAATCATATTACTCACTTTAATCATTTTGTGCTTCGCACTTGGGAACCCCCGGCGAGGGTTCCCAACGAAAAACAGTCCACCGGACTGTTTTTCTCCCCTCCTGCGCTATTGGAAGCGTAAGAGATTTCGCACTCTGCGGAGTGCGACAAGAGGCTCTGCCTCTTGACACCGTGAGCTTTTGAAAAAGCTCAAGCAAAACTTTTCCCCGGCACTCCCGTGCCGACATCATTCCCCAACT
>JAZSNB010000038.1:0-8693 GCA_045536195.1 Acutalibacteraceae bacterium | reverse complement strand
TTCTGCTGTCAACATATGAACTTACATTCTCCCCTGCCTGCCTGTCTCCCCTGACACCGTGCTCGGGAGCAAACAGAGCAACAAGATTGCAGCGCTCTTTCAACATATCCGTAGTGGACGTGAGATCCTTCAGCACACCTGTATGATTTGTTATAAGACCGCATTTTCCTTCAAAGGCAATATAGTTTTTGTAAATCACATCAGCACCGCAAAGAACTTTATTTTCAGGATTTATCATAGTCTTCCTTCTTTCCTGAGCTTTTCATATTCGGTAATCATCGAGTCATAAAAGCTTCTTCTTAATGAGAAATAAGCACTTCTGTTTTCTCTTCCGAAATGCACGGCATTTGTAAGAAGCACACCCCACAGTCCCGTGGCCTTATCCACATAGAGACTTGTACCCGTAAAGCCGGTATGTCCGTAGCTTCCCCGGGACATAAGCTCTCCCATCAAAGAAGGCTGATTTCCCTTAAGCTGAAAGCCGAGACCTCTTGATTCTTTTTTATCGGGAGTAAAATCCCTTATTGCAAGGTTAAAAATATCTTTACTGAGATATAATTCACCGCTTTTTGATATCCCCTCAGAAGAACACATACCTGCAAAGGCAATCATGTCATCAAGCGAAGCAAATACACCCGCATTTCCGGAAATACCGCCGAGATAATATGCATTTTCATCATGAACATGCCCCGTTGCCCACTCTTTTGAATGAGAATAGAATTCGCTAGCTGCAACAGGAGTTCTATTTACATTACTTTTATCATATCGCGGATTGTAGCATGCGTTTTTCATTCCGAGAGGTGAAAAAACAAATTCATATGCTAGCTGAGAAAGATTTTTACCGCTGATATTTTCCAGAATCCGTTGAAGTACAATATAGCCCATACACGAATATATAACTTCTTCTCCTGCTTTACAGCATCTGTCGGAGTCAAGTATAGTAAAAAGCACATCATTATTTTTATGCTGCATTGAAAACAGCGGCAAGCCTGCGGTTAATCCGGAGGTATGAGTCATTAAATGCTTTACGGTGCAATCCGAAAAATTTCCTGTATAATCGAGAAATTTGCCTATATTATCATCAATACAAAGCATTCCGCCTTCAACAAACCTCAAAGCAATCATAGCGGTTGCGGTAAGCTTAGATAAGGATGCAATATCAAACAGCGTATTTTCGGTTAAGTCAAGAGGCAACGGATTTATCTGCCGCTGCCCCGAAAATTCACGCAAATACACCCTGTGTCCCACCCCGACAGCCACAGCCGCACAAGGATAAGCGAAGCCGATTCCTGATTTTACAATCTGCAGAGTTTCAGAAAACGGTGTTTCAATCAGGTAATCAATATACATACCTACCTCCGGCTATATCTTTTTTATTATCAATCGAAAAGTGAAGAAGAAAGGTATCTGTCACCGGAATCGGGGAAAAGCACAACAATATTTTTTCCTTCGTTTTCAGAGCGTTTTGAAAGCTCTATTGCAGCAAAGAGAGCAGCTCCTGATGAAATACCTGCAAGAAAACCTTCTGTGATACCTATATTTCTTGCTGTTTCAAAAGCATCCTCATCGCGGACAGTTATGATTTCGTCATAAACAGAAGTATTAAGCACCCCGGGGATAAAGCCTGCACCGATACCTTGTATACCGTGAGAGCCGCCTTTTCCTTCAGAAAGAACAGGAGAAGATGCCGGCTCAACTGCTACAATTTTTATTGCAGGATTCTGTGATTTAAGATACTCTCCCACTCCTGTCAGCGTACCACCGGTGCCAACGCCTGCAATAAAAATATCAACTTTACCGTCGGTATCATCATATATCTCAGGACCCGTGGTTTTTCTGTGTGCTTCGGCATTGGAGCTATTTTCAAACTGACCGGGGATAAAGCTGTCGGGAATAGCAGCAGCAAGCTCCCGGGCTTTTTCAATTGCGCCCTTCATCCCCTTGGTGCCGTCAGTAAGAACAAGCTCTGCCCCGTATGCCTTCATAAGACGGCGCCGCTCCACAGACATTGTATCGGGCATAACAATAATAGTACGGTAGCCTCTCACAGCTGCAACCGAAGCCAGTCCGATTCCGGTATTGCCGCTTGTCGGCTCTATAATTACTGAACCGGGCTTTAATCTGCCCGTGCTTTCGGCATCATCCAGCATATTTTTTGCCGCACGGTCTTTCACCGAGCCTGCAGGATTGAAAAATTCAAGCTTTGCAAGAATTTTTGCCTTCAAGCCGTATTTTTCTTCCGTATGAGCAAGCTCAAGAAGCGGAGTTTTTCCTATAAGCTGCTCTGCTGAAGTATATATTTTACCCATAAAGTATTTCCTCGCGTCTTTGATTTTTCTGTTTTTCAACAAAGAATAATAATGCTCCGTAAAACAAAAATTAACAATTGGATTTTACAATTTTTTATTTTACATGTCAACCTACCTGTAAGACACATATACAAAAATCAGTGTGACCTTATTAATACGGCCGCACTGATTCCGATTATTGAAAACATATATTATTCACTTAAGCTATTGATATTATCGTCATACCACTTTTCAGTGCTCTCAAGTCCTACGCTTGCTCTCAGAATAAATCTTGCATCAGAGGCAGTTATGTTATTCTTTCCCGTATCTTCAACGTCAGATGCCTTTATCTGCCAGTCGTTGAAAGATTCAAGCTTAACAGAAGCTCTCAGAGCAAGACGTGCATCCTGAGCAGATATCTTGCCGTTTCCGTCATTATCACCGGGGAGAACAACGGTTTTTGAGTCAGTTATGATTCCTTCTTTATTCTTACAAATCAGAACCATACCGCTGCAAAGCTTCTGAGATGCATCAACTTGTTTACAATCCTTATCCGTTACTTCAGTAATATTTGATGAAAGACTGAGCAATTCATTTATTGTTATATCTGACTTTACAAAAATATTTTCATCAACAGCTTTTATTTTTTCATTGCCACTGACAGTAATTTTCCTATCTTCATTACTGTTATCATACATATCTGAGCTTATGGACACAAATTCCAAGTTGTTTTCATCAGCATAATTCTGAGCTGTAGAATTTACAAATCCGTAAACAGTAACACCTGCGGGAATGGAAGGAATCTCACAGTTCGGATTAAGAAATGTAATCTGAGTAAGAGACGAACAATCATCAAAAAAGGGATGATCATATTCATCAATGGTATCTATAGTTTCAGGAATTATCAACGATGTGATTTCTGAGCAATCCTTCATACAATCTGCTGACAATGCAAATATTTCTGTTTCTCCGAAGCATGACGGAAGAATTACCTCACCCGAAGACAACGGATTTACTGCTGTAACAGAGCCGCTGTTATAATGCGGACAATAACCGTAATGATAACCGTTTGATTCTCCGGGATAAAAACAGCCGCCGTAAATACCGCCACAGTCTCTATCGGGGCCTCCGAGCTTCGCTTCAAATACTCTGCCATATTTTTCTGCATAGGCTTTGGCTGTTGAACCGGAATACAGTTCGGTAAAGCTTAATAATCTGCAATCTGCGGGAAATGTATTCACAGAATCATAAATTTCAGTATCATAATTCGAAAAGTGTGCTTCAGACAATGAAGAACAGCCTGCAAAAGCATCTTTTCCTACACTTAAAATACCGGCTCCGATGTTAACCCTTGTGATTGCAACACAATTCCTGAATGCATCAGCAGAAATTTCAACAACCGAATAAATACCGTTGGCATATTCGGGAACATCAATCTCACCCTTCGCATTTTTATCAACAGACACAATTTTTGCTTCATTGTAATGAGAACAATATGCGAATTTATAGATTCCTTCGGTTATTTCATTTTCACATCCGCCGTTCAGACCGCCGCAATCTGCGGGAATCAGAGAAACATCGAGCTTTTCAAATTTCCTTCCGTATTTTTCTGCATAGCTCCGGGCAGAAGAATTTTCGGGTGCACATATAATTGCAGCTTCTGTAATTGTACCGGGATGATCATAAATAAATGTGTCACCTGACAAAAAGACTATTCTCTCAAGAGAAGAACAATCTGAGAATGCTTTAACAGACACAAATTTAACATGCGCCGGAACTGTTACACTTGTTATTTTATCACATTCACTAAAACACTCTGCCCACAGATATGTTTCAGTGTCCTTACCGGATAAAGCCGGAACTATATAATCCCCGCTGAGCTTTTTATCTGCCTTGATGATAGCTGTTTTACTCTGTGTTTCATTATCATAAACAGTTGTCATATAACAACCTTTTAATTTTGTTGAACCGTAAAACAATTCTTCATCACAGATAAATTCAGCAGCTGAAACATCAGAAAACGGAATAAGAGAAAAAACAAAAAGTACACTTAAAAAACCGCAAAAAGCTTTCAGAAATATTGATTTCATATAATGTTACCTCCGTATATAATATCAGCTACAGATTAATACAATCAAAAACTAAAATCAACATTACAGGTACGAATGGTATATAATTCTGTAATGAACGGCAGAAAAAAACTCAGATATGCTATATCAAAGAAAGCATAAAAGCATATTTATTGTAAAAATCACAGATTCTGACACTTATGGAATAAGTACTGTTAATAAACTTATCAAAAGGCTTTCATTTTCTCAGCGTTTTTTCTGTTAAAATTTATCGTAAAACACAACCTCATTTATATCTCTGTATTTATAATGCATAGCCAAAGGTTCAGATTCCTCTGCAGGATATCCCATTACAAGAAGTGCCGCGGGTTCAATGCCTTCGGGAATATTAAAGCACTCTCGCATTTTTACAGGATCAAAATGCATTACCCAACAGGTGCCGATACCGATATTCTGAGCTGCAAGCATAATATATGTGCTAACAATCACGGCATCCACGGGAGATGATAATGCACCGTCATAGACCCGCTTCCAGCTTTCTTCCTTATTATGACAGATAAGCATAGCAGCAGGTGCATCAAAATGGCATTTTGTACATTCTTTTAGTTTATTCATTGATTCGTCATTATTAAGAACAAGAATTCTCTGTGGCTGATAATTACAGCCTGTGGGGGCCTTGTGTGAAGCTTGAAGAAGCTCATCTATTATTTCTTGGGGCAAATGCTCGTTTTTGAATTTTCTCACTGAATAACGCTGACTGATCAATTCATTAAAATCCATATTCTTTTCTTCTCCTGATACAATAAACTATGTATATTTATATTATAACATATAAATATCTCAGTTTCCATACAAAAAACCTGTTTGCAGTTATTTTTAATGCATACAAGTTGAAAACTTAAGCACCGGATGATATAATATTTTAAACTATATAAGGAAGGAAACATACTATGGCTGAAATCTTTCATAACATAGGAATACTGGCTCATGTAGACTCGGGCAAAACCACTCTTACTGAGCAGCTTTTGTTTCTTACCGGTGCAATACGTTCAGCCGGCAGTGTTGATGCGGGAACAACAGCCACCGACAGCCTTGCAATTGAAAAGCAACGCGGTATCTCAGTTCGGACAGCCACAGCCTCTGCAAAATGGAAGAATGCTGTTATAAATATTATAGACACTCCCGGTCATGTTGATTTTGCAGGCGAGGTTGAACGTGCGCTTGCAGCACTTGATTATGCGGTTGTAATTATTTCTGCAGTTGAGGGTGTGCGTGCACATACGGAAAATATACTGAAATCCCTTGATAAAGCCAATCTTCCGAGACTTGTGTTTATAAATAAGACAGATCGTTCGGGTGCTGACGTCAGCAAAGTTTTAACTCAGCTTAAGGACCTTTCCCCAAAAGCATATATTGTTTTTACCGACATAAAAAATGAAGGCTCTGAAAACTGCTCGGTTAATTTGCAGGATAATGACATTTTCTGCAAAAAAGCAACAGAAATCCTTGCTGATATTTCCGATGAAGCAGCCGAAGTATTTCTTGCAGACAGAGTTCTTACCCCTGAGGCGGCAAGCAGAATTATACGTCAATCAATTTCCGATTGTTCTCTTACTCCCGTTGTTTTCGGCAGTGCTAAATATTCCGTAGGCATAAAGGAGCTTGCCGATATTCTGATTGAATACATGCCCGATTCTTCAAGGCGGGCAACCGAAAACTTAAGCGGAATTATTTTCAAGATTGAGCACGACAAATCATTGGGAAAAATATCGCATATACGTCTTTTCGGCGGAGAAATTGCAACGAGAGACGAAATTGAATTATTTTCTCCTGAAAAAAAACCAACAATAAAAACAGATGCCGTTGAAACCGAAGATGCAAAAGTCATAAAAGAAAAGGTGTCACAGATAAAAAAATTCTGCGGAGCAAAAAGCACCGATACAGGTATTGTAAGAAGCGGTGATGTTGCGGCAATCTGCGGATTACCCTCAGCAAAAAACGGTTTTTATGTAGGTTCTCCGGGGAAAAGCGAAGATGTGCATCTTGTTAATCCCTTTCTGAGAGTAAAGGTAACACCTGCAGATTCCGATCCCGTGAAAATACCGAAGCTTGCCGCAGCACTTAACGAGCTGTCGGATGAAGAACCTTACATTAATGCAAAATGGGAAAACGGACAAAAAGAAATCACTATCAGTACAACAGGAAAAATTCAGCTTGAGGTTCTTTCAAATCTTCTGAAAGAAAGATATGATCTCACGGCTGAATTCTCACCGCCAACCGTTATATACAAAGAAACTCCCTCATCAAAGGGAAGAGGACTTGCGAGATATACAATGCCTAAACCCTGCTGGGCGGTGGTTGAATTTGAAATAGAGCCTATGCCCCGCGGATACGGTGTTTCTTATCACGGAAAAATCCCGAACAATCAGTGTTACTACCGCTATCAGTCTCACATACATGCATCCTTTAACAAGTGCATTGAACAGGGACTTTACGGCTGGGAGGTAACAGATTTCAGATGCACTCTGACAGGCGGAGAGCATCACACAATTCACACGCATCCGCTTGACTTTTTTGTATGCACACCGATGGCATTTATGAACGGGCTTCAGAGTACAGGTACAACCCTCCTTGAGCCTCTTCTGAAAATCCGCATTACCGCACCTGAAGAGTTTTCGGGAAAAATATTCTCCGAAATAATAAAAACGGGCGGTGAATATGACACACCCGTCATCCGTTCGGGAATGATTACAATTGAAGCAATTGTTCCTGTCGCCGCATCAATGGATTTACCCGAAAGACTTGCAGGGATAACATCGGGAAATGCCGTGCTTTCTCAGGATTTCTTCGGATACCGTGAATGCAGCGACAACACCCCTCACATCAACCCAAGAAACACAGTGAACCCTCTGGACCGTTCAAAATGGATACTGTATGCAAGAGGGGCATATACATCCGAATAACAGCATTTACTGATGAAGTAAAGTTATATTCTGAAAATGCTTGACAAAAAAAGAAGCTGTATGATATATTGGTAGCAATATAATAGTTATTGATTGGAACCAGCTGTCTGCAGAGGTTGGTTCCCTTTTGTTTATATGGCAAAAGCAGTTTTATTCACAGCATCTTTAATCAATAAAAAGGAGAACATGTTATGGAAATTCAACTTCAGGAACTTATTGATCAGATAAAAAAAGAAGGTGTTGAAGCAGCCGAAGCACAGGCTGAAGCAATACTTAAGGCAGCAAAAAATGAAGCCGATAAAATTATCTCCGAAGCAAATGCACAGGCAGAAAAAATTATGCTCAATGCAAAAAATGAAAATGAACGCGCCGTAAAATCCGGAGAAGATGCAATCCGTCAGGCGGGAAGAAATCTTCTTATCTCATTCAGAGAAAGTATAACAAAAGAGCTCAGCGCTCTCGTAGACACTAAGGTAGCTTCCGTTTACTCATCTGATGCATTATCAGAGCTTATTGTAAAGGCAGTGGAAGCTTGGACACAGAAGCCCGATGCTGAGGACATTACGGTACTTTTGGACAGTGATTCGTTGAATAAGCTTGAAGCTGAAGTAAAGGAAGGACTTAAAGCAAAAATGCTTAAGGGAATTACTCTGAAAGCAAACAACAATATTGACGGCGGTTTCCGCATTTCCGTAAATAACGGAGCAGTTTATTATGATTATTCAAAAGAAGCTGTTACCGATATGCTGTCCGCTTACCTCAGTCCCAGGATTACTGCACTTCTGAAAGAGGCTGAATAATTATGGCTGAATATTATCTGATATCTCAATTGCCGTCGCTTGACGGAATTTCCGAAAGTGCTCCGTTGCCTATAACGCAGGAGAGGTTTACGGAACTTTGTCAGCGTTTCCTCGTCAAAAAAGCGCAGAACGAATTTGAAAAGCTGACGCTTGCCCCGTCGAGGAATCCTGAAAAATCATCATCCGTATTGGTTGAACAATGGAACGAAGGTGAGCGCAATCTTCGCCTCGCTCTCGCAAAGCTCCGTGCGGATAAAATGAACAAGCAGTTTGATGCAGGAAATCAGTCTTTCTCGGCAGGACTTTTGCAGGCGGCGCGTACTGCCATTGAAAGCGAAAGCCCGATGGAAGCGGAAAAGCTCCTTAACCGCTACCGTCTTGATTTCCTTGAAACGCTCAGACCGATGGATTCCTTTTCGGAGGAGTATGTGTTTTATTACGGACTGAAATTAAAACTTATTGAGCGTATAAGAAAGTTTGACACAGAAAGCGGAGAATCCGCATACAGAAATATCTACAGCACCATTTTGAATGGAGACAGATCGGAGGTTATACAATGACCGAAAACAAAGG
>JAZSNB010000056.1:0-33808 GCA_045536195.1 Acutalibacteraceae bacterium | reverse complement strand
CGGCGATGGACTATACGAAAGCGTTTCGCCGCAGGCGTACGGCGAAGCCGTTTTCTTGTCGCTTATTTGTCTCTGATTGGGCTAATTTATGTTTTGTATTAAATATATATATTATGTTCTTTAAGCAAAAATGTTGACATTTGACGATTATTGCGATATATTTAACCTAACATATTCTTTTTATATGGTATATCTATTCGTTGTTAACGGAGAGGGGCTGCATAATTGGAAAACAATTGTCTTATTGATCTCAAAAACATTTCTGTATCTTTCGACGGTGAGCAGATACTTAAAAATATCAACTTATATATAAGAGACGGCGAATTTATCACCTTCCTCGGACCTTCAGGCTGCGGTAAAACCACAACTTTGCGTATTGTTGCGGGTTTTCTTGAGCCGGATTCCGGGGATGTTATCTTCGACGGCAAAAGAATCAATGGTGTTCCTCCTCATAAAAGAGAAGTAAACACCATTTTTCAGCGTTATGCTCTTTTCCCTCATCTCAATGTTGCGGAAAATATCGCATTCGGACTGAAGCTTAAAAAGATGCCTAAGGATAAAATTGCGGCAAAGGTTGCAGAAATGCTTTCCCTTGTGAATCTTAAAGGCTTTGAACACAGAAATATCAACTCTCTTTCCGGCGGGCAGCAGCAGAGAGTTGCCATTGCACGTGCACTTGCGGTTGATGCTAAGGTGCTTCTTCTTGATGAGCCTCTCGGTGCTCTGGACCTCAAGCTCAGAAAGGATATGCAGGTTGAACTGAAAAAAATTCAGCAAAGTCTCGGTATTACATTTATTTATGTTACTCATGACCAGGAAGAGGCTCTTTCCATGTCCGACACTATTGTTGTTATGGACAGCGGTAAAATTCAGCAGATAGGCTCTCCTACGGATATATATAATGAACCCAAAAATGCCTTTGTTGCCGACTTTATCGGTGAAAGTAATATCGTAGACGGTATTATGAAAAAGGATAAGGTGGTTGAGTTTTCAGGCCACGTTTTTGATTGCCTTGATACAGGCTTCGGTAAAAATGAGGCTGTTGATGTTGTTGTCCGTCCCGAGGATGTTGACGTTGTTCCCGTTGACAAGGGTATGCTTACAGGTATCGTAACATCCGTTACCTTCAAGGGTGTTCATTATGAAATCATAGTTGATATCGGGGGCTTCTTATGGATGATACAGTCTACCGATATTCAGTATGTAGGCGATAAAATAGGTCTTTTGATAGAACCCGATGCTATTCATATTATGAAAAAATCCGAGTATTCGGGTACCTTCGGTGATTTCTCCAGTTACTCTGATGAATTTGATGAATTGTCTGATGTAAACGCAGGAGTCGATACGGAGGACAATGGCGATGAGTAAGACCGTAACTATAGGAAATAAAAAAGCAACCGTTTCTCCCTTTGCTTCATGGATGACCGTATTTGTGCTTATTCCCATGGCTCTTGTGGTCTATTATGCCTTCACAACGGCAGAGGGTGCATTTACTTTTGAAAATCTCAAGTGGATATACACCTACCGTTCCACTATGTTTTTGTCTCTGCGCCTTGCCTTTATTGCCACGGTAATATGTCTTGTGCTTGCATATCCCATTGCCTACAGCATGTCAAGAGCAAGTGAAAAAATCCAGAGAAATGCCACGCTTATAATTATGCTTCCCATGTGGATGAACTTTCTTGTAAGAACATACTCATGGATGACAATTCTTGAAAACAACGGTCTTATCAATTCTGCCCTCAGAAGTCTTTTCGGCTTGTTCGGCGGTGAGTTTGACGGTTTTCAGATGATTAATAACCGCGGTGCTATTGTGCTCGGAATGGTATATAATTTCCTGCCTTATATGATACTTCCCATTTATACCTCGCTTACAAAGATAGATAATTCTCTGCTTGAAGCTGCAAGGGATCTCGGTTCAAACGGCTTTCACGTATTCAAGAGAGTTATTCTTCCTCTCAGCGTGCCGGGTATAATTTCAGGCATCACAATGGTATTTATTCCTTCAATCAGTACCTTTATTATTTCAAGAATTCTCGGCGGCGGTAAGGACTTCCTTATCGGTGACCTTATAGAAGATTATTTCCTGGGCAATTCCGGTGTTGTAAATTATAACATCGGTGCGGCATTGTCTATGGTTCTGATGATTCTCATTCTTGCTGCAACCTTCTTTATGAATCATTTTGATAAGGATGCAAAAACATCGGGAGGTGGCAGAATATGAAAAAGTTCCTCAAGGTGTACAATGCCCTTATTCTTGCATTTTTATATCTCCCCATTCTTGTTGTTATTTTCTTCTCCTTCAATTCGGGTACATCCCGTGCAAAATTTGAAGGCTTTTCTCTGCAGTGGTATCTTGAGCTTTTCCAGGATGAGCTCATTTTGCAGTCTCTTTATTATTCAATAATAATTGCGGTTTTATCTGCTTTTATAGCCACGGTGATAGGCACTCTTGCAGCTGTGGGAATAAATTCAATCAGAGGCTGGAAAAAGTCTGCACTTTTAAGCATAAATAATATTCCCGTTGTTAATCCCGAAATAGTTACCGCTATTTCAATGATGATACTTTTTGTCTTTGTTCTCTCAAAGTTCAACGGAATGGAAATGGGCTTCGGCACACTTTTAATATCTCATATTACGTTTAATATTCCTTATGTAGTGCTGTCGGTGCTTCCGAAGCTCAAGGGTATGGATCAGAATATCTATTACGCGGCACTTGATCTCGGATGTCCGCCCGTAAAGTCCTTTATCAAGGTTGTTATTCCTCAGATTCTTCCCGGTATTATTTCAGGTCTTATTATGGCATTTACATTGTCACTTGATGACTTTGTTATCAGCTATTTCAATTCGGGTGCCACATTCCAGACTCTCCCCGTTACCATTTATTCAATGACAAAGAAGCCCTATTCTTTGAAGCTCAATGCACTTTCAACACTTCTTTTTGCAGTTATTCTCGGACTTATGCTTATTTCCAATATCAAAAAGCCCGTGAACGGCGCAAAGTCAAAGAAGAGATAAGGGGGACGGTATGAAAAAGAAAATTATATCCCTTATTCTTGTGTGTGCCGCTTTTATTTCTCTTGCCTGCTGCGGAGACTCCGGCAGTACGGGAGAGGCGCAGTCAATAAATGTGTATAACTGGGGCGAATATATCGATCAGTCGGTGCTTGATGACTTTGAAGCTGAAACAGGTATAAAGGTCAATTACACCACGTATGCCAGCAATGAAGAAATGTATTCGAAAATAGTAAGCGGCGCCGCTTCATATGATGTTATTATTCCGTCGGAATATATGATATCAAAAATGATAAATGAGGATCTTCTTGCTGAATTGAATTTTGATAACATCCCCAATTATAAGTATATTGGCGAAGAATATAAGGGACTTTCCTATGATCCCGATGAAAAGTATTCCGTGCCCTATACATGGGGTACTGTGGTAATAGTATATAACACAAAGTTTGTTGACGAAGAGGACGTTAAGGACGAAAGCATAAATCTTCTCTGGAATGAAAAATATGCGGGAAATATCCTTATGTTTGATAATCCCCGCGATGCCTTTGCCCTTGCTCACATAAAGCTCGGTCACTCAATGAACACCACAAATCCCGATGACTGGTATGAGGCTGCCGAAGAGCTTAAAAAGCAGAAGCCGCTTGTGCAGGCTTATGTAATGGATCAGATATTTGATAAGATGCTCAATGAAGAAGCATATATTGCAACCTACTATGCAGGCGATGCTATCACAATGATGGATGAAAATGAAAATCTCGCGGCATATGTGCCCAGAGAAGGCGCAAATATGTTCTTCGATTCCATGTGTGTGCTTAAATCTTCACGTAATAAGGAAGCTGCGGAAAAGTTTATAAACTTTATGTGTGAAACCGAAATTGCAGTAAGAAATGCCGAAGAGGTATGGTATGCGATTCCTCACACTGCCGCTTTTGAAGCGCTTGATCCCGAGCAAAGCGGCGACCCTCTTGTGTATCCCTCTCAGGAGGTAAAAGACAAATGCGAGGTGTTTGTTAACCTCAATGAAGAAACGCTTATTCTCCAGAGCGAGCTTTGGATAAACCTCAAAACTCAGTACTGAAAAAAGCACCCTTCGGGGTGTTTTTTTGTGCCTTTATTTACAAGAACAGGGCATATTTTTTGTGTAAAAGAGAGAAATGAAGAAAAAAGTAAAAAAATCCGAAAAAATATGTGTTACTTTTTCAGATTTCTGACACTTATAGTTATGGGGGGAAAACAGGATATCTTGTCTCAATCTGTCCCGTTTTTCTTTTATGAAGTGTTTAAATATCAAAGAGGTGATACCGATGGGATTTACATACTGAGTAGTAGAAGTTTCTTTGTATAGTTAATAATGATTTAATATTTGCTGTTGCTTTTTATCTTAATAAATGAGAAAATAGATTAGGAAAGAGCGGCAATATGAAATCGGACATAATAAATTTTACATTTTTTGGTTATTGCCAAAGCAGAATATTGGGATAAAACAGAAAGCATCATTACGGATAAAGACGGTTGCATTACGGCTAAAGATGCACGTTTTGTTTTGCGATGTTCTGTAGGTCTTGAAGAATATACTGATGAAGCATTGAAAGCAATGGATATGAACTCAGATAACTCTGTTACAGCTTCTGATGCAAGATGCATATTAAGGATTTTTGTCGGACTGCCGATGTGAGAGTCCGCATATAGGTATAATAATTTCGGTTAACAGGTATTATTATGAAAATTTTGATTAAATATTTTATCGATGAATGTTTATGCTATCCGTTTGATCAGAGTTGCAGATATTTTTGTATTAATAATCAAAAATTTTACCGCGACGTGAAGCTTACTGTGAACAACGGGGAGAACCATAAAATAAAATATCTTCTTCCCATAGTCAGAATTAATATCATTGAATTGATGGAAAATTATTTAAAAGCTTTGAACATTGAAAAGGATGAGGTTATACATTCGTCAAAAATGCAAGAGCCCGATAATGTCAATTGGAATGAGAATGAAGCAATCGCTTTCGATGTTGCCTTCCGTATTTTTATTGACGGCAGATATTATGTTAAAGACGGAAAAGAAACAGATATGGTTACAGATTGGTGCAATTATAAAAATTCCGTGTGTTTACCTATTATAAAAAAGTGGTGTGCGGAAAACGGCATAAAATGGTATGATGATAAATTCTCTCATTTTTTTTACAAATGGCATAACCCTTTCGTTTATAAAGCGGACAAGAACGATGTTTTTGAAGTAATTGATTATCCCGGTTGCTACAGTTTTGTTGAAATTCCAAAATAATAATGAGAGAAAATCAATTATGAAACGGTTTGTGTGAATCGTTAAGCTTATAATATAGGAAGAGTAAGACAAGGGGCATAGCTTTATCGGTTTTTTTAGCTTAAAGGAGTGAAAGTGATGTTGATTGATAATCCGTTTGATGAAATCAGTAAATTGTTATCTGTGCCGTGTCGTAATTTATCTGAAAAGGATTGGGATGAATTAAAAAGCATTTCAAGACACCCGGATTATGAGGTGAGATTATGCCTTACAGAAAATCTGGCAGATATTCATTGCCCTGAAAGCGAAGCTTTACTTCTTGAATTATTAAATGATGATGATAGTTTAGTCGTTGCATCTGCATGTGATTCTTTGTCCTTCAGTAATTCTTTGCAAGTTTTAACAGCGCTTAAAACTTGTACATGTTCGGCAAATTATATTGTAAGAGGCTTTGCTTATCTCAGCATAGGTGAAGTATTAAAAAAGAATGAAATGAAAACAGAGAATTATAATTTTTTGCTTTCATCTGTCAAAAAAGAAAAGAGCAAATGGGTTAAAGCGAGTATTGCATATGCATTGTGCTTAAATGAATCTTCAGATAAACATATTATATACATAGAAGAATTGCTGTCCGGTAAAAGATACAATTTCAGAATATCTGCTTTGAATCTTTTTGATGAATTGCTGTCGAAGGAAGCAATCAGTGATAAAGATCGGCTTGTAAACATTTTACTTACTCAGAGTAAAAAAGAACGGAACAAAATTGTTCTTAACAAGATCAACAGTTTATTGAACAGGATCGGCGAAAATTAAAAACGGTCAGAAGGAAATTTTCCTGAATGAGTACAGATTATGTATCACCGGCAAAATATTTTTTTCATAAGATATTGTCTTAAAGGAGGAATAAAATAATGAAGACAAAAAATATATTTATTTTTGTTAGTGTTATTATCCTTATTTTTCTTTATACCGGATGTATATCTTTTGCTCTTTCTGTTACAGATATTCCAAAACATAAAACGAATGTATTTCCCGAAGATTTAGACTTGCAGATAAATAAGGAATGCAGCGGACACTCATATTTTCTTCAGGCAGACGCTAATGAAAAAGGCGACTTTATTGTGCTCTCCCATAAAGAAAAATATGATAAAGATAATAATGATGTTTTCAAGAAGAAATACGTTGACATTTACGGTGCCGACGGTAAATTTTGCTTTGAGTTGGTTTTCACAACAACCATGGATCCTGCTCTTCGGCTGGACAAAAATACATTATATCTTGTTTTCTATAATAATATTGTAACTTGTGATATTGAAACACAAGAAATTAATTATTATTATATTCAGGGGAATAAAATCTGGGAATCAACAAACAGTGAAATAAGGCAGCAAGAAGAGTTTACTGTCGGTGAGTGGACTTATGAGTGCAAAAGAAATATACAGTTGGATTATGTGAAACTAATCCGCAGCAATAATAACCAAACTGATGTATTGCTTGAAATGCCGGGTTCGCAATCAAAAGCTTTTTATGGAATATTTTTTGCTCTTGGTGCTGTATTGATTCTTATAGGCAAAAAAATAGTGAAAAATAAGAGAAAAATACGCAAAGAACAATTATTGTGAAATCTGAGCAAATCTGAACAGAAATAACGATAAGACAGGCTCGCCGGCCCCCTTCTCTGCAAGCCTGAAAAAATTTTTTGATAAGTCCGCCATGTACAGGTATTTTTTATGAAATAAAAGATGTAGTATAGAGGTAACTAAATATGAAAAAAATAGGTATCAGATTTGAATTATTGCAAGCCTTTGATACTAATTGTTTGTATGAAATATTAAAATGTTTAAAGAATAAAAATTTATTTTGGTATGTAACAGGCAGTCAGACAGAGGTTTGGGCGGATAAAAACGGTAATGAAACTTTTTTTAAGCAAAAGTATAATAATAAAGAGTTTTTTGATGTCGTTTCCAATAATCATTATGCTATATTTTTAAAAATTCAGGCTTATTCAGATTCACATATCTTTGAAGAAATACATACAATAAAAGAATTTGAAAATTCGGATTGCAGAATAATACTCTTGATTTACGATTGCTATTGGTGTGATATTTATATAAAAGAGGATTTAATTGATATTTTATATCAAAATTTAATTGAAAGTGAATTTGATAATATTAATTATATTTATGACGATTGTGATACAAGAACAAAACTTGATATTTAGAAACGAAAAATCAGGAGATAAAATATCTCAGAGCTCAGACATATGAACAGATATTCTTGCAGGGGATTTGAGATAAATTCTGACCGGTTCGTTTGTGTATACATGCCTTATTTATGGTAAGGAGCGTTTTATTATGAAAAAAAAGCGTAAACATATAATTGCAATTTCTGTTATTCTTATATTTATTGCATATCTGTACTTTGTTTATTCGGATTACAGTTCTCACGGATGCGATTTTTGCGGTGTATATGCGGTCCCGGGAACATATCATTCGGATTTAAAAGGAATGGAAGCTTCATATGAAATTTTAGAAGAGGATGATTACGGCAGAATTTTGTTTTTTTATACAGCACCTGATTTTATATCAAAGCAGCAAGGAGAATACATTGTTATCTGTCAAAAAATAACAGATAAATATGTGTATTTCTATGAAGATATCTGCTTTGAAATCTTATATGATGATGAAGAGGCAGATATACAGGAGCTGAAAAAGAAAAATGATTGGAATAATCCTCTTGATGAAAGTAAAATGGCTTTCCGGGAAATGCGAGCAACTTT
This sequence comes from Acutalibacteraceae bacterium, assembly GCA_045536195.1. Taxonomy (GTDB): domain Bacteria; phylum Bacillota; class Clostridia; order Oscillospirales; family Acutalibacteraceae; genus RUG806. The sequence continues at coordinate 25,746 of JAZSNB010000056.1, read as the reverse complement.
TGATAATGTAATTATAGACAGTTCGGAATTGGATTACCAAGAGATAAGACGATTATGTTGGGAAACGCTTGATATTTATCAGCCTCAGATAGTTGAACTGTGCATAGACGATGCTCAACCGGACGGAACAGCGATTTATTATCTGGAAGTCAGAGTAAAAACAGCTAAAGAAAGGTATTTTGTCCGTGTTGATAAAGATTATAATATAAGTTTCTATAAAATACCGGGCGAGCGTTTTGAAGTTACCGAAGAATATCTGAAGTTTAAGAACCCGGACAAGTCATAGTATATTTTGACGGAAGATAACTTAGCAGAACGGGCAGGGGCTGTTTGTACATATTTTGTTTTTTATAAATAAAAATGCATTCTGCTTCGCCCCCGCAATAGGTAAAAGCTACTACCTCGGTTCAAGATTCTATGTACCGCAGCTTTGCAGATTAATGAATGCGGATGTGTATTATGATACAGAAACAGGTTTAGTCGGAACAAATGTGTTTGCGTATTGTAATAATAATCCTGTGTTATTTCTTGATAAAAATGGAAAAAGTCCAAGTTTAGCGATATTAACAGCTGTAGGAATACCAACGTCTGTTTTTGTTTGTATTGCAGGTATTTTGGTTATTCTTGTTGATCTTGCAACTGGTGGTAAAGTTATTTTATCTTTTTCTGAAGCAATCGGATATTTATTGGCAGATGCAGCTGAAACTGTTTCAGGTGTTTTAGCTGCCTGTAAGATTCCAAATAAACTAAAAACAGATGATGGAAAAATTGATTCGGAACAAGTTGATAAAAAACTTTCCGGTGATCAAGGATATAAAGGTCCGGTAAGGTGGAAAATCCAAAGAGATACGGCCGGACATGGACAAAGAAAGCGGAAGCAATATAAAGGAGCAGAAATTATTGCAAGTTTATATGAAGATGGTTCTATTGCTGATTATTATTGAGGTGCATATGAAAGATTTAAAAAGTATTGCAAAAATATTTACTGAAGAAGCCGATTTGTTTTTGATTGATCATTATCCGTTTGTTGTTGAGGACAATGATAAGTATTCACAGGTTGAATATGATTTTAATTTTATGTCGAAAAAAAGATATAAAAGAAAGCAAACGGAGTCAGCGGTAAAGGAGTTTTTTGAGTTCTTGTGGCTGTATTCAGACTTAAAGGTTTATATCTTTGATGTGACCAAAAAGATGAATCGCAAGGATTATAATAAGGAACAAACGGTTTTGGTTGATGATATAAAGTTACTGAAAAAGATTATCAGAATGCGAATGAAGAATAAGGTTAATGCATTTTTTGTTTTTGAAAAATTCAGAGGCGATTCAGATATTTATTTGTACCTTGATGATGTTTTTGTTTCAGCTTATTTTACTGCATCCGAGCAAGTCAGTGATATTGAAATAATTGCTTCACATTGCGGTTTGTTTATGAGAAGAAAATGAACAAAAATTGAATTATATATTTTTAATCGGCTAAAAGAACAAGGGAAGGTTTGAAAGTGCTGAAAAAAAGTATTGCTATAAGCGGTTTTTGATAGTCAAAAAAATTTTACTTTTGTTCCGAGAAAAATTTTTAACTCTCTTCTGAAAAGAGAAAGAGTTGAAGAGGTTGCGGCATTTTCTCCTACGGAAATTATGAGCTGATTACGGAAAGCGAAGGCGTTAATATGGATTACGATTGTTTTTTTGATATTAAAGAAAATTATAATGAATTTATAGATTTTGCTTTATCTTTAAGTGATTATATTACATTTCATATTGGTCATTATGATATACTGTCACCTGAAAGTCTTAAAATGCAGGAAGAGTATATGAAGAATCATCCTGAGGACTGTGTTGAAGAAGATGAGTCTTATGATGATTATTATAATAAAATGTCAGATTTTATTGAATACATAAAAGATGCTATACTGAAAACAGAGAAAGCATTTTCATATCTTGGCTATAAATACGGTTATCTTTGCGAAACTTTTGTTATTGATGCAAAGCATACAAAAGTTAAAGAGTTCCTTCTGAGTGCAGGCAGTATTTTCAGTTGGAGATATCCCGATTTCCCTGAGGACATATGTTTTTTCAGAAACGGACAGTATTGGATCAGAAATGTTGCGCATGAAAATCTGCTTTTTTTCAGCAATATAACAAACGATGAAGCCGAAAAGCTGAAACAGCTCGGCGTAAAATTAGTCTCTGACGAATAAAACCTTCAGAAGACAGTCTGACAACACACAAATCGGTATTTATGTTATCGGATTATTCATTGTTTTTTTTCATCCATTGCGAGTATCGGCAGTTTATATTTGTCCTGCTGTTTGTTCTGAAAAAACTCAAGCAAAACTTTTCCCCGGCACTCCCGTGCCGATATCATTTTCTAACTTTCCGTGAAGAATCAAAAAATCTCCTCTTTTCCGTATGTCAGGAAAAGGGGAGATTGTTTTTGCGGTTATCTTCGTCGTTTTGCGGTGTAAAAGGTTAATTCGTCTTCTATGTCGTCTAACATCTTAAAATAGCAATTAACGGTCATTTCGCAGTCACCGAGGGCTCTGTGAAGGCTTCTCGGGGGGATGCTGTAGTATTCTGCAAGGTCATCAAGCTTATGATGCTTTAAGTGAGGCAGAAGTTTTTTGCCTATTTTGAGTGTGTCAACAAAATCGTTTTCAAAAAGAATACCTGTTTTATCAAGACATTTATCATAGAGAAAATTGATATCGAAATTCACGTTATGCCCTAAAAGTATGTCACCGCCTACAAAACTGCAGAATCGGGTCAGCACGTTTTCGGCACTGTTGCTTTTCTTCAGATCATTATCTGTAATACCTGTAAGTGCAGTGATAAAGGGCGGAAGAGGTCTTCCTATATTGATAGTTTCCGAGAAGGTAGCGACGGTTTTTGAATCGCACACACGTATCCCCGAGACTTCTATAATATCATCATACAGGGGGCTTAATCCCGTGGTTTCAATATCTATACATACAAAGCTTCTGGGAAAGCTTGTGAGACACTTGCCCTTGAATGCTCTTTCACACGTCATAATTATCTGATTATTGCGTTTGCGAGTTCACCGATTTCCTTGCAGTCGGAAAGCTCTATCATACCCTTATCACAGGCAGCTGCAAGCTTTGTATTTATAGGCAGCTTTGCGATATTTTTAATTCCGTGGGAGGCTGCAATTTCATCTATATGGCTTTCGCCGTAGATTGAATGACGCTTACCGCAGTCGGGACAATCAAAATATGAATAGTTTTCTACAATGCCGAGAATGGGAATATTCATCATTTCAGCCATTTTAACGGCCTTGTTTACGATTATTGAAACAAGCTCCTGGGGAGATGTTACAACAACAATACCCTTTACGGGCAGAGACTGGAATACGGTGAGGGGAACATCACCTGTTCCGGGAGGCATATCAACAAACATATAGTCAATATCACCCCATACAACATCAGTCCAGAACTGCTTTACGGCACCTGCAATAACGGGACCTCTCCAGATAACGGGATCGTATTCGTTTTCAAGAAGAAGATTAAGAGACATAAGCTCTATACCTGTGGATGTTTTTGCAGGGAAGATACCAAGGTCATTGCCCTCTGCTCTCTGGTGGATGCCGAAGGACTGAGGCATTGAAGGACCTGTGATATCAGCATCAATGATTGCTGTCTTAAAGCCCTTTCTCTGAGATTCCACAGCAAGCAGGGAAGTGACGAGAGATTTTCCGACACCGCCCTTACCGCTTACAACGGCAATAACATTTTTAATGTCAGACATTTTGTTCTGTTCTTCAAGCATGGAAGATTTTTTATCTCTGCTGCTGCAATTTGCAGAACAGGTTTCGCAGTTATGTGTACAATTTTCGCTCATAATTAAAACACCTCTTTTGATTTACTTAATAATTATACTCCTGTTTTATTTTAAGTCAATGCTTTAGCGGATTTTATCTATATAGAAAATATCTCCGATATTGCCTTTTTCAGTTTCACCCTTGAACATTTTTTTAAAAAATGTTTTCGTGCTCAGATATCCGTTTATGTTGTCTGTGCCCCAATAAAACGAGGTTTCGGGAAAATAAATACATCCGGGACGGTGAGATTCGTCTTCGTAATAGGAATCAAACATATAAAGCTCATTATCTATATACCAGGTTGTGAAGGCAGCAGGAGGAGCATCTGAGCAGAAGTAAGTCCAGGGAATGAGCTCTGCAACAAGAACCCTTTCATCTGTGTTTTCTCTGATAGTTTTCATATCTGCAAGAATCGCCGAATATTCTTCGCTGATTATTTTGCCGACTTTTATTCCTTTAAGAGGTCCGTCAGAAAGTGTTACAGTTCCGGCTTCGGGTTGCCGTCCCAATGACATTGCAGTAGGGTCATCAATAAATTCAGCTGCCGTACCGAAAATGATACAGATTGAACAAAGAACGGCGGGAACGATAAAAACGGCTTTGGTCAGGCTCTTTTTATTCTTATTTTTGTTTTTTTGCGGATATATTTTTTCTGTTTTTTCGGATATGATTTCTTCATACAGCTCTTTTGCGGCAGGCATAAGTGCTGTATTGGATAATACACAGCCTATTGCTCCTACATAATCAAGAGCCTGGGAGATTATTCCGAGTAAGGCAATGTATGCCACTCCGGAAAACCATAAGAATAAAAGCTCTTTGTTGATATTTTTTTTCAGAAGAATAATTATTAAAGTCAGAAGAAACAAAGGATACGGTCTGAACAGCATTGCGGCAGGATTTTTTAATATGCCGAGAATAATTGCGATGGTGTATATGCAGATGATACACAGGCTGATTGTCAACCATATTTTTCTGTGTTCAGCTCTGTTTTTGTCAGCCGCACAAAGAACCGTTGCTATAAATGAAAGAATAAAACTTACAGGCGCAAATGAAAACAGTGTTTTTATAATAGTAAAATATGAAAACATATCAGAATCTGCTTCTGCGGAAAACGGAAGATTGTGATCCTGACCGCTGAACAGATTATCTATGTTGCTGATAAGTTCAGCTGCACTAGCCTGAGAGAGTAAAAATGCAGCAAACACAATTGCGGTTATTACAATGCCGATTGTGATAAATACCCATTTGTCGGGAGACAGAATATCTGATGTGTAAACAGTTTTTTTTCTTTTTTTGTTGATTATAAAAAATATTGCTGCAAAAACAGTATATATAAAGTATATCAGGCAGTTGAACGGCTGTGCTGTGACAGTGCAGGCAAAAACAATACCTGAAAAAATCAGCTTTGGCTTTGAAAGTTTTTCATCCGTAAAAAGCATCAGAGCCGTGACCTGAAAGCCCATAAGTGACATTGTGTAATAATCCAGCATATGCACCTGCTCGGTAACATATGTAAGAAACAGCAACGCACTGAACATTGCAGGGACAGTGCCGTATTTTTTTAATCTTATATATGTAAAGCAGGATACTGCAATCTGACAAAAAACAAACAGACATCTGAAAAACAGTATGATACCGTCAGTTCCGCCCGTAATACTTATAAAAAGCTTCATTGGCAAATAGAGAAGAAAAGAAGATATCTGTGAAGCATGCCATTCATCAATAAGAAGAGAATCCCCGAGTATTACTCTGTATGGAATTGTAAGATAAAAGCTTTCGTCGGGGGTGGCAACACCATAAAAGGCCCCTCTCAGCAGAAAGAGACCGAAAATTCCTATAATTGTAAGTGCAAAAATGTTCCGGTTATTACGGAAGAGCAGATAAGACTTGTTAAACTTTTTCATTATCAATTACTGTCATCTCCTCTTTATAAATGATTCTTCCGCCTTTTCTTCCGTACCATACAGTTTTACGGGCATAGGTTATTTTGTCTGTCTGTGCATTATCATCGCGGATTTTTACGGTGAGACAGCGTTTTTGTAAAGGTGTATATTTTCCGGAATAAATGTTATTGAAATAAGAGGGAAAATCATAGTTGATATTAAAGCATAAATCTGTAATGCCGGGTTTTTTTATCATATTTTTCTGGTAAATAAACAGTGAATCGAATACATCATTATTAATCCCTGTTTTCTTAAGAAATGGTATAATTTCCTCAAAAAAAACAGAACTCTGATTTATTATCTGTAAAAAAAGCCATTCTTCAACAGGCCAGTTAACGTTTCCGAATTCGGGCAGGAGAGTTTCACAGATACCGGTACCGGCGGTCACATCGCGGAGCATTTTCTTCAGTTCGCTGATGAGGGCTCCCGTAAGGGTATCTTCCCTTGTCGAAAAATACTCAATAAGGGAAATATAGAATTTGTCATAAGGAATATTGTGTTCATTAAAAAGATAGACGGCAAAGAACTGAAGCAGACCGAGATTATGAAAGCATCCTGTGACAGCAACAAAAATATTTGCTTTTATCCAGTCTGCTTCGCTCATTGTGTTGGTTGCAATTACAACCGTATTGTTTTCTGCATTTTCTTTTCCGACCTCACTGTGATGCTTATTAAGCACGCAGCAAGCGTGTTTTATTCCGTATTTTGCTGTCATCTCGGGGGATGCAAGCTTTGCGTTAACAAGAACTTCGCAATTGAACACGTTGACACTTGTGTGCTGACCGGCTTCAAAAAGCTTTCCTATTCCCCGTGTGAATGAATCATAAGTTTCGCCGGGAAGCCCGAGAATGATATCTGTATATGTAAAAATTCCGGCATCATTATATTTTCTTACAAGTCCGGTATAATGCTCATAGGTCATATTTGAACGGCATATATCAGTAAGAGTCTGAGGGGAAAGCGTCTGTAATGATATTGTAGCCCCCTTGCTCAGACCACAGTTGTTCATCATTTTGTTTATGAAAAATACCCGATCGTCATTATTTTTTGTAAAGCAGAATTGTATTTTTTCAGGATATCCCGTTTTTTTCTTTGCTTCAACAAGCCATTCGGAAATAAGTATATCTCTTTCAAGTATACCAAAGTTTGCATCAGCACAGACGGAATAGCCTATTTGGTTGCGAGATAACCAGTTTATGTCATTTTTAACACGAGAGAGAGGAAACTGACGTATATTTGCAGTCTGTCTTCCCCAGTCGCAATAAATACATTTAAAGGGACAGCCTCTGTTTGTTTCAAGTATTCCGTAAAATCTGTCGTTGCTGTTATTTATAATACTGTCAAAAATTCCTGTTTCATAAGGAGACGGGAAATCTTCAACGTCATAGCATATATTTGCTGTTTTGTATATCTGATTGTTTTTTCGGTATGAGAGATTTGAAACTTCTGAAAAATCTATTTTTCCCGAAAGAGCAAGAAGCAAGCGGTAAAACGGCACTTCGCCCTCGTCATGAATAAGATAATCAATAAAAGGGCATTCCTCAAGAAGCTCAGAAGAATTATTGCTTATGCTGTGCCCCCCAAAAACAATAATACAGTCAGGATATGCACTTTTTAATTCTTTTGCAAACAGCTTGTTATGTTCCAAATTCCATATATAACAGGAAAATGCAACGAGAAACGGAGCCGTCATTCTGCTTTTGCAATCAGAAAAATACTCTTTTTTATAAATTATGCCTGATAGTTCATATTCTTTGTTTATTTCAGTGTGCTGCCATGCATAGGCGGCAATTGCACCTGTTGCATACGGAAGACACACCTCTCCCCCGTAAAAGGAGCTTGATTGCACAAAATAAACTTTTTTCACTGCTGTCACCATTTACTTTATAATAGAAAGATCGTAATTCAACATTTTTTCAATGAGTTCTTCGAAGCCTGTATTTCTTTTCCAGCCGAGGTTCTTTTCTGCTTTTTCAGGATTGCCGAGAAGGGTTACAACATCTGCAGGACGGAAAAACTCGGGAGATATCTCGATAAGAATTCTGCCTGTGTTTTTGTCTATGCCCTTTTCATCAATACCTTCACCCTCCCACACAATGGGTATGCCTGCCTTGCTGAAGGCTATTGAAGCAAACTCTCTTACGGAGTGCATTTCTCCCGATGCAATAACATATTCGTCGGGTGTATCCTGCTGAAGCATAAGATACATAGCCTCAACATAATCGCCTGCATAGCCCCAATCACGCTTTGCATTAAGATTTCCGAGATATAATTTTTCCTGTCTTCCAAGACTTATATTTGCAGCGGCAGAAGTAATTTTTCTTGTTACAAATTCTGTTTTTCTTCTTTCTGATTCGTGATTAAAAAGAATGCCTGCACTACAGAACATTCCGTAGCTTTCACGATAGTTTTTTGCTATCCAATGACCGTACAGCTTTGCCACACCATAGGGGCTTCTCGGATAAAACGGAGTAGCTTCGTTCTGAGGCATCTGTTGAACAAGTCCGAACATTTCGCTTGTGGATGCCTGATAAAACCTCGTGTCGGGCTTTATTTCTTTTATTGCTTCGAGAAGTCTCAGAACGCCGATGCCGTTTACTTCTGATGTGAACACAGGCTGTGACCAGCTTATTTTTACAAATGACTGAGCTGCAAGATTATATATTTCGTCGGGAAAAGAGTTTTTTACTGCAGTGGTGAGAGAGGCTGAATCTGTCATATCACCGTAAATAAATTCAATATCATCTGCAATGTGAGCAACATTTCCGTAATCAGCGGCAGAGTTTCTTCTTATAAGACCGTATACTTTATAACCTTTATTGAGAAGGCTTTCTGCAAGAAAGGAGCCGTCCTGACCGGTGATTCCTGTTATCAGTGCTTTTTTCATGTGTTCCTCCTACATAAGCTCATCAAAGCCTGAGCGTGTGAGAATTTCTGAAAGATTTCCGATTTTGTCTGTTTTGTCTTTCGGAAAAATAAGTACGGCATCATTTGTATTGATTACGAAAATATTTTCAGTTCCGATCATAAGAAGCTTACTGCCGCGCGATATTGCCGTACAATTTCTGGTATCGATGAGTATGCTGTTACTGTCTGAAGAGTTGCCGTCAGAATCTTTAGGATAAAGAACCTCATATCTTTCCCATGAGCCTATGTCGTCCCAACCGAAATTGCCTTTTACAGTAAAAAGATTGTCTGTCTTTTCAAGGATGGCGTAATCAACGGAAAGAGACGGCATGGTTGAATAGATATTATCTGCAGTATCCTTGTTTGCTGTTATGCACATCTGATCGGCCTTTTCATATATTTCAGGAGCATATTTGCGGAATTCTTCAAGGACAGCTTCTGTATTCCATACAAATATTCCGCTGTTCCATAAATGATTTTCTGAAAAAAGAAACTTTTGGGCAGTCTGAATATCGGGCTTTTCTTTGAAACTGACTGCTTTGTAGCAGTTATTCCGGAAAAAAGCCTTGTCATATTCTATATAGCCGTATGTTGTCGCAGGTCTTGAGGGCAGTATACCTATTGTGACAATGCCGTTTGTTGTGCGGGCTATACTGCAGGCATCTGAAACAGCTTCAATGAACAGCATGTCTTCAGTTATATGATGATCTGATGGCAAAATAACGGCAGTTGTGTTTCCGTGTGTCTTATGAAGCTTCATCATTGAATAAGCAATAGCGGGTGCTGTGTTTTTCTTTTCCGGCTCTGTAATAATATTTTCAAGCGGAATTTCTTTTACCGATTTCTTTACCAATTCATAATAACTTCGCTGTGTCAGAATGAAAATATTCTCCGGTGAAGTAAGCCGCATTGCTCTGGACAAGGTTTTGTCAAAAAAAGATGTGCCGTCAGAAAACATCGGCAGAAACTGTTTGGGATTTGTTTTTCTGCTTACAGGCCATAGTCTGATTCCTGAGCCACCGGCAAGGATAAAAACGGCCACATTCATTGTTTTATTCTCCTTTTTTCAGTTTTATAAGTCTGAATATGAGCCTGATATAATCAATAATAAATTTAAGCAGCTTTCTTTTTGATTTACCCTTCAGTCTGGGATTGTAGCTTATGGGTATTTCTTTAATCTGTATTTTAGGGAATTTTTTTATGAGAAGAAAAAGAGTTTCTTCAACCACATCAAAATTAGCACATACGGTGGTTATTGCTTTCAGCTTTTCAGCTTCATAAATACGGAAATCTGTGGATATATCCTTCTGCCGGAAGCCGAGTATTATCCGATAACAGAGATTGAGAAGCTTTGACATGAAAACTGATTCTGAAGGATCATTGGTTTTTCCGCCTTCTGTATAACGAGAGCCGATTACAAGCTGAGCGCCTTTTTTTATTTCATCATACATTTCGGGGATTTTTGATATGTCTTGAGAATTATCTGAATCAACAACACATATATGTTCGAATCTGCAGAGAGAAATTCCTGTCCGAAAAGCATCACCGTAGCCTTCTTTTTTCTGTCTGAAATATAAAGCATTGTTTTTAAGGCATATTTCTTCTGTGTTGTCACTTGATGCTTTTGCGTCTATTACTATGAGTTCATATCTATCGGAAAGTTTATTTGCAATCTCATTAAGAGAAGGCAGAAGCAGAAGAAGATTTTCAGCTTCGTTGTATGCCGGGATAATAAAGCTTATTCCCATATGTAACCTCAAACTTTTAGTATTTCTATATTGTAATTATACAATTTATGCAAAGATGTGTCAATAATGCATTAAAAAACAGAAACGCTCCGGAGGGGGGATCCGGAGTGTTTCTGTTTTGAGGAGATATTTTATGAAGAAAACGAGATAGCAATTTCTTAATGTGTCTATACTATAACCGCAAATGCTTAAAACAATCTTAATTGTAAAAATTTTTTTGACAATAATAAATTTTTTTCAAAAAAACACGGAAAAGCTGTCTGTTTAAGACGAGACACGTATAATCTTTAGCTATATTATACAAAAAGATGAGGGGTATGTCAAGTTTTTTCAGGTCTTTGAATATGCGAAGAAGTGATTGTCTAATAACAAACAATGCTATATTTCGTTGTTGGTTTATAATTCCTGAATGTAAATATATTTGTTGAAAAAGTATTTTCTTTAAGTTTCATTTCAGTTTATTTAATTATACTTAAGCCACAGTAAAAGACTACTGTATTAAAAAGCTTTGCTCGTTTTTCTTCATAAATAATCTCCACAACGAAAAAACCGCAGTAAAATGCGGTTTTTTCGTTTTTGTGTCATATATTATCAATTATGTCTTCAAGTTTCTTAAGAAAGGCTTCCTCGCCGAAGGTGTTCATTTTGAAAAAGATTGCCTGGCTTCCGCCTGAGGTAATACCTGATATGAATATGGGGGAATTATTGTTTTCCTGAAAAAAGGTTACATTGAGGCTCACGCGGTTGCCGCCCATATAGGAATACCGTTCAAAAACTCTTACGGCGCATTTTGCTTCGCCGCTTGAGAAAAAGGATGATTCTTCCAATGATGCTGAAGTACTGCCGTTTAATATGCCGTTTTCAATTTTATCGATGATACGGTAAATATTACCGTTTATACGTCTTTCAATTTTTGCCATTTTTCTTCTCCTTAAGTATTATTGATTTGTCTTCTTTTATTTTTTCAATAAAATCAAATTTCCATATGATATCACTCTTTCGCCTGAATTTCAGTGATGAGCAGGCGGTGTGGTATTTTTTTGTATCGGGGACAGCGGCAAACATAACGGTAGGTCCGTCGGCACCGCCGATAATTGCAATAGCAGAGGATGAGTCGGGCAGAAATCTGCCGTCTTCAGCATTTAATATTTCCGGAGAGTCGGAGCTTTCCGTATCTGTTATCCGGAAGCCCGATGTGTCTGCTTCGGGGCTGACGGTATATTTCAGAATGGAAAAATCTGACGGATAGCGGGTATTTTTATCTGCCGTTTTGCTGAAATCTATAGATTCCTCGGTTATATCGATTGCACGAAGAGTATATTCACGGCAGGTGATAGGATGAATAATTTTTATTGCTTCCTGTGGCTTTATTGTAAATTCGGCAGCTGTAAGATGTTCTTTTGACGCATTCAGCTGAAGAGTGAGAGTGTCCGGTATCCTTTTTGTGCTGCAGGGAAAGCATATTCTGTAAAAAGTGTGGCAGTCCTTATTATCAAGCTTATAAAGCCTTACGAGCTTAGTTGCTTCTTTGTTATCGGTATTAAAGGGAAGATATACGGTTGACTGCATATGACAGCAGTGAACCGTCTTTCTGTTTTTTATAAGAACAGAAGAAAAAGAGCTTTGAAGGGGATTTTCCTTTTCTGCTTTTTCCGTTTGGGCAGGAGTAAGTAAATTTATCTTTTCTTCGTCAAAAAGGCTCCATTTTTCTGCAAATGCATTGAATTCATCTATGGGAGTTGTGAAAATAACATCTACGACTATGCCCTTGGGACAGGTATAGTATGCCGGCACAAGCCAGCTCTTGCCGTCTTTGACAAATATTTTATTTGCGGATGTTTTTCTGCCTTTCTTCTCATTGACTGTATGATGTGAAAAGCTTCCCGAGAAATAAACATCCGATATGCTTTTATTTTTCTGAAAATGCACAGCATCTCCTCCCTCGGGTTTATTATATATATAAATCCGTATTTATGCAATACAAAAAAGCATCACCCTGCCTTTTTCGGGGCAGGGTGACGTTTTTTTTGAGAAATCAGCCTGAAATACTATTGAAAAAACTTATTATCATATCAAAGAAAGCCTTGATATAATCGAAAAGCTTTTCAAAAATGTTTCTGTTATCGGGGATTTCTACGGTAAAATCGGGAGCTGCTCTGAGAATGAGAGGAAGCCCGTTGTTGGCGGTCTTTTCATAAGAAACCTTATGCTTACCGTAAGTCAGATATTCTTTACCGATTACAACGGTGCCGTTTTCATCAGCTGTGAATTCAGTGACCTTGCCGTCTGCTTCCCAATAAAGAGTGTAGCCTGAAACAGGGCATTCCTCGGTTGTTGCATTGAACTGTTCATCATAAACAGTGTCAAGGCTTGTGAGGGTGAATGTGCCTGTGGCTGCATCAAAGGATACCTCGGGATACTGCATTCCCGTATTGTAGGGATCGCCGTAGTAAATAACGATTTCATCACCGTCTTTTACTGTGAGTGCATCCATGCCGACAGTGGGGGATTCATTGTTTACCATGAAAAGCCATCCGTCCCATTTAAGTGCTGTGTAGCTTCCTGCGGTGATGCCGTTTATTGATGTTACGTAGGCGCCGTACTGACTTGATGAGGATATAACGGTAAGAGAATCATCAGCCTTGTCAGCAGCGAGAAGAACATCATAAACTGTGCTGCCGTTATTTACCGTAACATCATCGTAAAAAAGGCAGTTTTCAATGCCTTCAACACGAAGTGATGCAGTTACGCTGTCATCAGCAGAAGCAGTCAGAGTAAGCATTCCGAAGCAGAAAACCACACTCAGGATAATACTGAGAGTTTTTCTTAACATTGTTTTTTTGTTTCCTTTCTGAAGATTTTATGTAATACAGAAATCTACCGTGCACTGTATTTTTCTGTAGTTACCGTTAAAATGAATTTCCGATGTCTTCACCCATATCACAGGTGTAAAGAATACATATTCTGTCGCCTTCTTTTACTTCATATGTGCTTATTCCGGTTGTGGGAAAAGCTCCGTTTACCGAATACATCCAGCCTGAGAGATATCCGCAGTCTTTTTCATACAGATGATGTATTCCCTCTATATAATAATTGTTGAAGGCAGGTGTGTAGTTATATTCAATGGGGATGCCGCTTTTTTTACAATAGCTGCAGTCTGTATCACAGGAATTATTCTCACATGCTCTTTTCAGCACGGAAAAAACCGTATCACCTTCAAGAATTTCACATTCCGTCAGACTCAGTATAATTCCGTCGGAGGGGATATATTTTTTCTTTTCATCTTTAAGGGAAGAGGTATTATTGAGAACGGTTCTGCATTCAATCGTCAATGTGCAAAGGGATGCTCTTTTTGTAGTATGCTCCTCCTCGTACGTCGTAGCTTCCGGAATATTGGTTTCGGTTGTCGGCTCCGATTTTTCAGTTTCTGATTCAGCTTGTTCTGTGGCGGAAGAGAAAGGCATTTTACTTGTGCTTTCAATTATGTCACTTTCTGTTTCCCGGGATGTCGTTTCTGATTCAGCCTCTTCGGTTGTTTTTTCTGAAGTGGATTCTTCAGCCTGTGCGGTTGTGTCCTCTTCAGACGGTAAGGCTTCTTCTGTCGTTATAGGGGCAGAAGTTTCCGTAGCAGCCGAGGTATTATATTCTGTTGTATCACTTTCAGGCAATCCGGAAAGGGTAAATGAGCAGGAATTAAGACTTATTGATAATATCAATATCAACAGTAAAATTTTTACAGTCTTCATAGCTTACTCCATTGAAAAAATTCCGTATTTTATTCTGAGTCTGGAAAACTTATCTGTCATAGGCTTATTTATAAAAAACAGGAGCACGGCGGTGGTGACACCGTGAATAATATTGAAGCTTATTCCCGAAGCATAAAAGGGAAGTGCAGATTTTATTGAAAGGGAATTTGACAGCATCAGCACAGAGCAGCTGTCTACGATAAAGCCGTAGACCGCGAAGCACAGAAGTCCTCCCGTAAGGCTTACTATGATGCGGTTGGAGGAATATTTTTTGCCTGTAAATAAAGCTCCGCAGATAAAGCCTACAATGCCCATTCCCAGCATCTGAAAAGGAGTGAACATTCCTTGGCCGAAAATGAAATTTGATAAAAACATGGAAAGTGCACCTGTTAAAAAGCCTGCATTCGGACCGAAGGCAATTGCCGTTACGATTACAAGTGCGCAGGTGGGCTTCACCTGTGGGAGAAACAGCATTACGCTTCTTGATGAGACTGCAAGTGCTGTCATAATGGAAATGATTACGATTTCACCTGTTTTTACCTTACGGTTTTCAAAGAAAACAAAAAAAGGAATAACAGCACAGATTATTACAATAACTGCTGCCGCATAATAGCTTTTTTCTTCTATAAGATTCATACAAAGTATTATGCTTAAAGGAGCTAATATAAAAACTGATAACAGGGACAGTATTTTCAGTTTCGCAGATTTTTTTTGCAAAGCTCAACTACCTCCTTTTCAGTAACGGCAAGAGGAAAATAATCCCGTGCGATTTTGTTTGCAGCGGTTGTGTAGAAATAGTTGCTTGCAAAGAATCTGTGCTTTTCGTCCACAGACACATTTCTTCCGTCAGATATCATTGCACATAAGTCTGCATAGGCTGCACAGAATTCCGTGTCGTGAGATACCATTATCACGGTTCTTTTTTCATTGCAAAGTTTTTTTATTATATCGGCAAACTGCTTTTTGAAAAGTGAATCCATACCCTTTGTCGGCTCATCCATAAATATAATACGGGGATTTTTCAGAAGTATCATAGAGAGAGCTGCGCGCTGCATTTCTCCGCCGCTTATATCGTAGGGATGGGAGAATAGTATATGGCTTATTTCACATTTTTCCGATATCTCAGAAATTTTTTCTTCCTTTTCTGTTTTGGAAAGTCCTGATGAAGATAAAGCATTCAGAAGATCTTCTTTTACGGTGTTGCTGCAGAAAAGGCTTTCGCATTTCTGGGGAAGAACGGATATAAGACCGTTATAAAGCTCTGAGTCTTTATATTTTTTTATATCCTTGCCGTATATTTTAACCTTTCCTTCCTTCAACGGGAGAAGCCCGCTCATTACGGAAAGGGCGGTGGATTTACCTGCACCGTTAGCTCCGAGCATAGCAAAAAACGAGCCCTCGGGCACGGATAAAGAAAACTTATTCAGCACATATCCGGATTTGTTGTAAGCAAAATAAACATTTTTTGCTTCAACGGCAATAGTTTTTGCTTCTGAACCTTCTGAAAAAGACGGCTCACCCGAGGCATCATCCTTCAGGATGCTCTGAAGTCTGTGTCTGCAGCCGCCTATCGTAAGGGGAAGATTATCGCACTCGCCCGTGAGTGCGGCAATTCTCATAGGGGAAGGCATTGAGAGATTAATGAAGTCGTTTCGGTAAAACAGATTCTTATTAAGCTTTTCAGGATGGCAGTCGGAAATGATTTCTCCGTTATCAATAACAATAAGTCTGTCTGCTTCGGGAATTATGCTTTCAAGTCTGTGCTCGGTTATTATCACAGTCATACCGTTTTCTCTGCAAAGGCGTGATGCTGCAGAAAAGAGAGTTTGTGCAGACATAGGATCAAGCTGAGAAGCAGGCTCATCAAAAATCAACACCTTCGGATGCATTGCAAGAATGCTTGCAAGACACACAAGCTGTTTCTGACCGCCGGATAGCTCATCGGTTTTTTTATCCATAATATTCTGAAGGGAGAAATAAGCAGAAATTTCTGCAATTCTCAGGCTTATGGCTTTTGAATCAAGACCGATATTTTCAAGTCCGAAGGCAAGCTCGCTTCTCACACTGTGGGTCACTGTCTGATATTCGGTATTCTGCAGAAGATATCCGATATCACAGGCTGATTCGCGGGGGGAATAGTCTTTTTTGCTTTTGCCGAAAAATGTTATTTCTCCCTCGGTTTTTCCCTGAGGGGTAATTTCAGGCTTGAGCATACTGAGAAGGGTGCTTTTGCCGCTTCCCGATTTTCCCGCAATCACAACAAATTCACCGTTATTTATTGCAAAAGATATGTTCTTAAGCGTTTTTTCATCCCGTCCGGGATAAGTAAAGCTGAAGTTATTTATTCTGAAATCGACCATTTTCGTTCCTCTCTGATGTCAAAGATTAAGGGGAATAGTAATAGAATAAGTGTAAATAAAATTGCAATAATGCCTGAAATATCAGGAAGGGGAATGATAATTTCGGGATTGTAAAGGGAATTGAGAGAGCTTTTTGCAATTATCTGAGAAACCGAAGCTGCCGTAAGAATAATTGCCGCGCATATGTCTTTGAATGAAAAAATATACGGATTGTATGCCGATCTGCCCTTAAGCCCGTAGCCTCGTGCATTCATTGAATTGAGAGTGTCCGTACCTCTTTCAAGGGACCATGAAACCAATACGGAAAGCCTTTTGGATGCATTTTTAATGCGTTTTATAAATGATCCCGATGAGGAATTTCCAATTCCTTTTGCTGCGAGATTTATTTCCTCCGATTGGTGAAGCACAAGGGGAATGAATCTTAATGCCATAGAAATAATGAGTGCAATCTTTGGAGATATCCGTCCGAATAAGAATATTATTTTATCTCCGGTGAGCACCTCGTTGAAGGAAATGAGCCATAAAAGCATACAGCCTGCGCGGAAGGCAAAAACAAGACCGTAGACCACAGATTCCAGCGTGAACACATTTTCGTCGGGCAGAGTGAAAAGAACGGTGACTCCGAAATGACTGAAAAGTCCGTTTATAAGTGCAGAAATTATTATCATGGGAAGTATCAGCTTTATTACAAGCTTCAGCGCTTTTTGGCCTGAGTTCTTTGTGTTATAAGCAATACCGCAGATAAAAATACATATGAGCACCGCAGGATGTGTGGCTGTGAGGCAAAGTGAAAATATTAGAATGTAAAATAACAGGGATGTTACGGGGTGAAGGCTTCTGAAACCTGTGTTCATATAAAAGCTCCTGTTTTACAGAAATTTATGATTTTATTTATAAGCGATGTAATTAAACCGAAAAAATCCGCAAGGATTGTAAACAGGGGAAGATTGTTATTTTCTTCGCACACCGCGAATATACATCCCGAATCGTTTTTATAATAAAGAATACCCTCATTATCGCATATCACGGGACTTATTGAATATTGGCTGAATTCATCCGGAGGAGTAAAAAGCTCGGTTTTTATGGGGGAGGTCTGATTTTCTTTATCCTTAAAAAGGGTAATTCCTCCGGGAAGAGAATTGTAGGAAGCGTATATATATACGAAACCGTTTTCCTTTTCGTAGTAATTGTTTACAAGTATATCCCCCTGACAATAGCCGTTCATTTCGCAGGTGTAAATTATATTCATTTTTTCTGCATCAAAAACAGCAAATTCACCTTTGCCGTCTTTTGAATATACCGAATATAACCGTTTGTTATAAACCGCAGGGGTTGAGGTGGCTTCACCGGGAAGAGACTTTTCTGACAGCATATGAAGAATGCCGCTGTTTTCATCAAGAGAGAATTTATAGAGATAACCGCCCTTGCTTACGGTATAAAAACAGTCTGTTTCACCGTCGTAAAAAATACCGCTTCTTATATCTCCCGTGACACTGAGAGCGGATGCCGTTTTTCCGTTTTCTTTATTCAGTGCGATGATTTTTCCTTTTGCCGATGCTTCATCACTGCCGTTATCCGAACCGAAAATAATAAAGTCCTCTTTGATTACGGCTCTGACGAAATAGAAGCCGCCGTCTGAAATATAAGTCCAGTGTGCTGTTTTTTTATTGTCGGTATCGGAAGCATCAAGGCATATAAAAGAAGCCTTTTCTGTTTCTCCGTTCCAGAAGCCTGTGTAAATAAAGCCATTGTCATACACAATAGGGCACAGAGCCTGACCGCCAAAGGGATCATTATATGTCCACAAGGAAGAGAGAGTGTTGAAATCAAGCGCCTGAATAATTCCGCCGTCAAGCTGAACGAAAATTTTCCCGTCTGCCGCAACAGGGGAGACAAGGGAATAGAAATTCCGTCCCGAAAGCTTAACGGAGCTTTCAACACTGCCGTCCGCCTTGTTTATTTTATATAAAGTGCCGTTTGATACGGTGATTAAATAATTATCATATATAACGGGAGGTGCGGGAGAATTCCTGTAGCCGCTTCCCAGCTTTATTTTATATTTCATAAAAGAAGCATTCTGAGGGGTGGGACCAAAGCAGACAGTTTCATTTGCAGCTGCCCTGACAGAAACTGAAGCGGAGAAAATAAGCAGCAGGCTCATTAATAAAGAGATTAATTTTTTCAAAAAAACAACGCCCTTTCCTATAGAGAAAGGGCGTAATATGTGACAATACCGCAAATTTGCAGAATACCTTTGTCGTTCACTCTTCCTCTTGCCCAAAAGTGATGTTCTGACTTTACCGTGCAGGCATTCCGACTTACAGTATGAAAACTGATTACGGCAATGGCGGTTGCTCAGGATTTGCACCTGTATTTCCCCGACAGCGGTAAATATTCATTTTCTATATGATAGCAGATAAAAAATTATTTGTCTATACTTTTTCAAAAAAAACACGGCAGATAAAAATATCAGCCGTGCTTTACAAAGATATCAGTTTTTAGAATAAGCCTGTGATTTTTCCGTTTTCGTCAACGTCGATTTTTTCTGCTGCGGGAACTTTGGGAAGACCCGGCATTGTGAGGATGTCACCTGTAAGCACAACTATGAAGCCAGCGCCTGCAGAAACCTTGACATTTTTGACAGTAACGGTGAAGCCTTCGGGAGCACCGAGCTTTGTGGGGTCGTCTGAGAAGGAATACTGAGTTTTTGCTACACATACGGGCATTTTATCAAAGCCGAGATTTGTGAGCTGCTCAATCTGCTTCTTTGCGGCGGGTAAAATATTTATACCGTCACCGCCGTAAACCTTCTTGACGATCGCTTCAATTTTTTCTTCAATTGTGGTATCAAGCTCATATGAGTAGGTAAAATCACCCTGCTCTTCTTCGCAAAGACGTACAACCTCGCGGGCAAGCTCCTCGCCGCCTTTTCCGCCTTCTGCCCATACTGTTGAAAGAACGGTGTTTACGCCAAGCTCCTTGCACTTTTTAATAATGAAATCAATTTCGTTATCTGTATCGGTGGGGAAACGGTTAACCGCAACAACACAGGGAAGCTTGTACACATTTTTGATATTTGATACGTGTCTGAGAAGATTCGGAATACCCTTTTCGAGGGCGGTGAGATCTTCAGTGTTCAGAGCTGTTTTGGGAAGACCGCCGTGCATCTTGAGTGCTCTTACTGTGGCAACAACCACAACAGCATCGGGTTTGAGACCTGCCATACGGCACTTGATATCAAGGAACTTTTCTGCTCCGAGATCAGCGCCGAAGCCGGCTTCGGTTACTGTGTAGTCGCCCATCTTAAGAGCAACCTTTGTTGCCATTACGGAGTTACAGCCGTGGGCAATATTGGCAAAGGGACCGCCGTGAACAAAAGCGGGAGTGCCTTCAAGAGTCTGTACAAGGTTGGGCTTTATTGCATCCTTGAGAAGAGCTGTCATAGCACCCTGAGCATTGAGCTGACCGCAGGTTACGGGCTTGTCGTCATAGGTGTAGCCTACAATGATATTTGAAAGCTTTTCTTTAAGCTCTGTGATTGAATTGGAAAGACAGAGAACAGCCATAATTTCACTTGCAACTGTGATGTCGAAGCCGTCTTCACGGGGTACACCGTTTGCCTTGCCGCCCATACCGTCAACGATAAAGCGAAGCTGACGGTCATTCATATCAACACAGCGCTTCCATGTGATTTTTCTTACATCAATACCGAGCTTGTTTCCCTGCTGGATGTGGTTATCAAGCATTGCAGCAAGAAGATTGTTTGCTGCGCCTATTGCATGGAAGTCACCGGTAAAATGAAGGTTTATATCTTCCATAGGTACAACCTGTGCATATCCGCCGCCTGCTGCACCGCCCTTGACACCGAAAACAGGGCCGAGGGAGGGCTCTCTGAGAGCTACGGTAACATTCTTGCCGATTCTCTTGAGTCCGTCAGCAAGACCGATAGTTGTGGTTGTTTTGCCTTCACCGGCAGGTGTGGGAGTTATTGCGGTAACAAGAATGAGCTTGCCGTCTTTTTTATCGGTTTCCCTGATAAGTGCAGGATCGATTTTTGCTTTATAATTGCCGTACTGCTCAATATATTTTTCATCAACATCTGCAGATTTTGCAATTTCTGTTATATGACGCATTTTACAGCTCTGGGCAATTTCTATATCGGATTTATATTCCATATTTTTTCCTCCTGTAAAGCATATTTTATCGGTCTGGTATGGTTTCCCAAAACGCACAAAATTAATCCATCTTTGTAGGGGACGTCGCCCCCGGCGTCCCGGAACAGGAACGTGCGAAGCACATATATCACAATAAGAATTCCGGGAACTGAACAAAAAGAGGTTGGTTATGGTGAAATTTGTCAGCGATATGAAGATTTTTATTTTTTTCGGCAGCGGGACGCCGAGGCGTCGTCCCCTACAGGATAAAGAGGTGACAAAGAACAGATGTGCTGATTTTTGTGCCCCTCTTACATTATTTAAGCATAATTTATCGTATCGGCAGCTTATGGTTTGAAATATTCTACGGCTGCTTTGAACATCTGTATGTCGTATTCACCGGGAACGTTTTTATAAAGACCGTCGCCGATTCTTTCTGAATGGCCCATCTTTCCGAATACTCTGCCGTCAGGTGATGTGATACCTTCAATTGCACAAAGTGAGCCGTTGGGGTTGAAGTCTATATCCGATGTTGCATTTCCTTCAAGGTCAACATACTGGGTTGCAATCTGACCGTTTCGGCTGAGCTCTTCAATAAGAGAAGCGGGAGCGAGGAATTTGCCTTCACCGTGGGAAATGGGAACGTTTACTATATCACCGACATTCATAAGGCTCAGCCAGGGAGACTTTGTTGATGCGATACGGGTTCTGACAATTCTGCTCTGATGGCGGTTTATGTTGTTGAAGGTAAGAGTGGGACAGCTTTCGTCTGTGTCAATGATTTTTCCGTAAGGCACAAGCCCGAGCTTTATAAGAGCCTGGAAGCCGTTACATATACCGCACATAAGACCGTCGCGGTTATCAAGAAGGTCTGTTACAGCTTCTTTTACGGCAGGATTGCGGAAGAAAGCCGTGATGAATTTTGCTGAACCGTCGGGCTCGTCACCGCCTGAGAATCCGCCGGGGATAAAGATTATCTGACTTTCCTTAACCTTCTCTGCGAAGCCTTCAACACTCTTTGCAACATCTTCTGCAGTAAGGTTTCTGATAACAAATATTTCAGCTTCTGCGCCTGCTTTTTCTACTGCACGTGCAGAATCGTATTCACAGTTTGTGCCGGGGAATACGGGAATGAGCACCTTGGGGCGTGCAACCTTATTTTTAGGAGCAGCGCTGCACTTTCCGTCAAAGGAGAAGGTTGTTACTTCGCCTTTGCCTTCCTTTGCCTTTGTGGCATATACATCTTCAAGAGTTTCGCTGTTTAATCTATAAAGCTCATCAATTGATGCACTGTCATTTCCGAGAGAAATCACGGGTTCTTCGGTGGTCACACCAAGCTTCATTACGCCGGGGATGTTTACATCCTCTGTAAGCTCTGCAATTATGAAGCCCCACATACCGAGATGCCAGTTGTCCTGAAGGTCAGCTTCAGCCCTGAAGCCGATATTGTTTCCGAAGGACATCTTCATGATACCTTCTGCAATGCCGCGTTCAACAGCCCAGGAAGCCTTTACTTTGCCGTCCTTACAAAGCTTATGGAATTCATCCCAGGAAGCCTTGAGACTTTCAGCGCTTTCATCTGCCGCACCGAAGAGGTAAACGGGTGAGCCTGAATTTTTGAACTCGGGAGTGATAACATCCTGCTTTTTAACGGGAGCTATTGCAAAGGAAATGAGTGTGGGGGGAACATCTTTATCGAGGAATGTACCTGACATTGAGTCCTTTCCTCCGATTGCAGCAGCGCTTAATTCAAGCTGAGCGTCAAGTGCACCTAAAAGAGCTGCAAAGGGCTTGCCCCAACGCTCGGGCGCTGTTTTGAGTCTTTCAAAGAATTCCTGTAATGTGAGATATGCCTTTTTGTAGTCGCAGCCTGCAGCAACAAGCTTTGCAACAGAATTGTATATTGAAGCGTGAGCACCTGTGTAGGGATCAACAGAAAGATGATCGGGATCACAGCCCCAGCTGAATACGCTTGCCATATCGGTTTCTTCACCGGGAAGAACGGGCAGAACTGCAGCCATGGACTGAGCAGGTGTGCGCTGTAATTTACCGCCGTAGGGCATAGTAACACTGCCGGCACCGATGGTGGAGTCAAATCGCTCTACAAGACCTCTCTGGCTTGCTGTGCGAAGGTCTGAAGCCATTTCTCTGAGTGAAGAGAACATAGCCTTGCTCAATACTGAAAGGTCCTTCTTTGTAACTGCGACATCTGTGTGCTTTACTGCACCGTTTGTATCGAGGAATTCACGGCTGAGGTTTGCAATTATATTGCCCTTCCATTTCATAACCATACGCTCTTCTTCAGTTACAACTGCAACACGGTAAGCTTCAAGGTTTTCTTTTTCTGCAAAAGCAATGAATTTATCGGCATCCTCAGCTGCTACCACAACTGCCATTCTTTCCTGTGATTCGGAAATGGCAATTTCTGTACCGTCGAGACCTTCATATTTTTTGCGTACCGCATCAAGGTCTATCTGAAGACCGGGAGCCAGTTCACCGATAGCAACGGAAACACCGCCTGCACCGAAGTCATTGCAGCGTTTGATAAGACGGGTTACCTCGGCATTTCTGAAAAGCCTCTGGATTTTTCTTTCTTCGGGAGCATTACCCTTCTGAACTTCAGAAGCCATAGTTGTGAGAGACTTCATATTATGGCTTTTTGATGAGCCTGTTGCACCGCCGATACCGTCGCGGCCGGTTCTTCCGCCGAGAAGAACAATTACGTCACCGGGTGCGGGACGCTCACGGCGCACATTATATGCGGGAGCAGCAGCAACCACGGCACCGCATTCAAGACGCTTTGCAACAAATCCCTCGTGATACATTTCTGCAACGTGGCCGGTTGCAAGCCCGATCTGATTGCCGTAGGATGAATAGCCTGCAGCGGCAGTCTGGCAGATTTTTCTCTGAGGAAGCTTGCCGGGGAGGGTTTCTGCAATAGTTTTTCTGGGATCACCCGCGCCGGTTACTCTCATTGCCTGATGAACATATGCACGGCCTGAAAGGGGATCGCGTATGCATCCGCCGATACATGTTGCCGCACCGCCGAAGGGCTCAATTTCCGTGGGATGATTGTGGGTTTCATTTTTGAACATAAGAAGCCAGTCCTGATCCTCTCCGTTTACGGTTGCCGTAACGTGAATGGAGCAGGCATTGATTTCTTCACTTTCGTCAAGCTCGGGAAGAAGACCTCTCTTTTTGAGTGTCTTGGTGCCTATTGTGGCAATATCCATAAGAGTCTGAGGACGTTTCATGGCTTTCTCTTCGCCGTAAACCTCAATTCTTGCAGCAAGATAACGCTCATAAGCTTCCTGTACTGCAGGATCATCAATGCGGACATTGTCGATATGTGTGGAGAAGGTTGTATGACGGCAATGGTCGGACCAATAGGTGTCAACAACACGGATTTCCGTTATAGTGGGATCTCTCTTTTCTGTATCTCTGAAATATCCCTGTAAGAATTTAAGATCGTCAAGGTCCATTGCAAGTCCCTTTTCGTCAAGAAGGGCTGCAAGGGCACTCTCATCCATATCCGTAAAGCCGTTTACCGTATCAACCGTTTCTGGTGCTGCGTAAACGGCAGCAAGTGTTTCGGGTTTTTCCAGCGAGGCTTCACGGCTTTCAACTGCGTTGATAACGTGATGCTTGAAGGCTTCAATTTCAGCCTCCGAAAGCTTTCCGTAAAGTGCATAGACCTTTGCGGTGCGGATAAGAGGACGTTCACCCTGAGATATGATCTGAATACACTGAGCGGCAGAGTCTGCTCTCTGGTCAAACTGACCCGGGAGTGCTTCAACTGCAAAAACAAAAGCTTCGGGAATATCAACGCTTTCTGAAACACTGTCAAGCTGAGGCTCTGAAAAAACAGTTTTCACAGCATAGCTGAATAATTCTTCAGTGATGTTTTCTGCATCGTAGCGGTTGAAAAGACGGATGTCTTCTATTCCGGCAATACCGAGAAGGTTTCTGGCTTCGCCCAGAAGTCCTTTTGCTTCATTGTCAAGCCCTGCCTTCTTTTCTACAAATATACGATATACCATTTGATATTTTTCCTCCATTATCATTTAGCCTGAAGGGCTCTTCTTCCGATGTCACTTCTTCTGTAAGCGCCTTCAAACTTCACTCCGTCGCTGAGACGGTAAGCCTCTTTTACAGCCTCCTCAAGAGTGGGGGCAATTGCAGTAGTGCCCGTAACTCTTCCGCCTGAGGTAACCAGCTTTCCGTTTTCTTCCTTTGCACCTGCAATAAATGTAGCGGCAAGTGCTTCATCGGAAAAGGTAATTTCAAAGCCTTTTTTATAAGAAGAGGGATACCCGTTTGATGCGGTGATTACGCAGCAGGCACTCTTATCCGAGAATTTAACCTCTGTTTCAGAAAGCTTTTCCTCTGTAACTGCTTTCATAACGGTGAGGAGATCGCTTTCGAGAAGGGGGAGAACTACCTGTGTTTCGGGGTCGCCGAAGCGGCAGTTGTATTCAATAACCTTAGGACCGTCTTTTGTTATCATCAGACCGAAATAAAGACATCCCTTGAAGGTTCTGCCTTCCGTGTTCATGGCATTTATTGTGGGAAGGAAGATTTCTTCCGTACATCTTCGGGCAACTTCTTCTGTATAATAGGGGTTCGGAGCAATTGTGCCCATGCCGCCTGTGTTAAGCCCCGTGTCGTTGTCTCCTGCACGCTTGTGGTCCATGGATGAAACCATAGGCTTTACTGTTTTTCCGTCGGTAAATGCAAGCACGGAAACCTCGGGACCTTCAAGGAATTCTTCAATTACGATGTTATCACCGCTTTTGCCGAATGCCTTATCGAGCATCATTGATTTAACGGCTGCCTTTGCTTCTTCCTGAGTAAAGGCAATAATAACACCTTTGCCCAGAGCCAGTCCGTCAGCCTTTATAACCGTAGGAACGGGAGCTTCTTCAAGATACTCAAGTGCTTTTTCCATATCACTGAAAACTTCATATTTTGCAGTGGGAATATTATATTTTTTCATAAGGTTTTTCGAGAAAACCTTGCTGCCTTCAATTATTGCTGCATTTGCCTTCGGTCC
>JAZSNB010000116.1:0-25718 GCA_045536195.1 Acutalibacteraceae bacterium | reverse complement strand
CACCGGACTGTTTTTCTCCCCTCCTGCGCTATTGGAAGCATAAGAGATTTCGCACTCTGCGGAGTGCGACAAGAGGCTCTGCCTCTTGACACCGTGAGCTTTTGAAAAAGCTCAAGCAAAACTTTTCCCCGGCACTCCCGTGCCGACATCATTCCCCAACTTTCCGTGAAGAACCTCTTATTACTTAATAAAAAGCCGGTTTCCTTATTGCGGGAAACCGGCTTTTGTTATGCAGTTTTTGTTTCTGCGATTTCGGGGGGATGCTTTGCTTTCTTTTCAGCCATTTTCTGAATAACGATTATCAAGACTACAAGGGCAACACCCACGATATCGGTGATTGTTTCGGGTATTATGAGCATAAGTCCGCCTGCAAGAGTAAGAATTCTCTGCCACCAGGGGAGCTTCTGGAACATATGTCCCTCCATGCCTGCCGCAACAGCATAAATGCCTATAAATGAGGTGATTACAATAGAGATTATGTCAAATACACCTGCATCGATAAAGAGCATTTTGGGGTTATATGCGAACATATAAGGAATAATGAAAGCTGCGATTGCAAGTCTTGTGGCGGTGACGCCTGTTTTTAAGGGGTTTGACTTTGCAATTGCGGAGCCTGCATATGCAGCAAGTGCAACAGGGGGAGTGATATCGGCAACAATACCGAAATAGAAAACAAACATATGAGCAGCAAGAGCGGGAAGTCCCATTCTGATGAGGATGGGAGCCGTAATGGTTGCCATAATTACATAGTTTGCGGTTGTGGGAACACCCATACCGAGCACGATACAGCATACCATTGTAAGGAAGAGTGCAAGGAACATACTGTTTTGTGCAATGGGAACAAGAGTGTTGAGAAGAAGCTGACCGAGAGCTGTCATTGTAACAACACCGGATATAAGTCCTGCCATACCGCAGGCAACTGCAACACCGATGGTGTTTTTAGCACCGCTGTGAAGTGAATCGACTATAACAGCGGGAGTAAGTGTTGCTTCTTTCTTTGATACAAATGAAAGAATAACACAGCATATCATACCGGCAAAAACAGCCTTTGACATCATAGCCTGTCCGAAGGGAAGCCATAATGCGAGAGTTACTGCTACGGGGACGAGGGAAAGAGCCATTGCTCTGATATCCTTTGCCGTTGCGGTACGGGTCAGTAATTTTTCTATAAAATTCTTGGGGAAAAGACTTACGATAAGAGAAGCAAGTATTGCAAAGCAAGCGGATACACCTGCACTGAAATAGTTCATGCAGATAACGAGAACTGCAATGGGGAGAAGCAGGTAGCCGTTTCTTACAATAAGCTTGAAGAAATTGGGAATAGCGTCCTTGGGAAGACCTTTAAGACCTAATTTTTTTGCTTCAAAGTGAATCATAAGGAAGATTCCCGTGAAGTAAAGTGCAGCGGGAAGAATAGCAGTTACTGCAATTGTGGCATAGGGAACACCTGTGATTTCAGCCATAAGGAAGGCTGCCGCACCCATAATGGGAGGCATTATCTGACCGCCGGTTGAAGCTGCAGCTTCAACTGCTGCTGCAAATTCCGGTTTGTAGCCTGTTCTCTTCATAAGAGGAATTGTGATAGAACCGCTTCCTACGGTGTTTGCAACTGAAGAGCCTGAATACATACCCTCAAGAGCACTTGAAATAACAGCAACCTTTGCAGGTCCGCCTACTGCGCTGCCTGCGATGGAGTTTGCAAGATCAACAAAGAATGTGCCGATACCTGTTTTTTCAAGAAGCGCACCGAGAATGATGAACAGAACTATAAATGTGGTGCATACATAAACGGGTGTTGAGAATAAGCCGTTTGATACATCATAGTAAAGGCTGTATGCCAGGTTTCTCAGTGCCTTGTCGGGATTTTCCGTAAAGGCTTTTATTGCAGCATACACTATAAATGCGCCTGCAACAAAAATAATGGGAAGTCCCACCGCACGGCGAACCAGCTCAATCAGAAGAATAATGGCTATAAATGCAATTACTATCTGCAAAGTTCCGATTCTTCTCGACATCTTGATAATTTCATCCTGCTGGAAGGTGTAGTATAAAAATGAGGCTGCACCTGCAAAGGCAAGGAAGATATCATAAACGGGAACGTAGTTTACTTTTTTGGTCTGCTTTTTATAGGCAGGGAAAATAAGATAGCCTATAAAAAGAATGAAAGCCATAAATGTGGTAAGCTTTGTGTATTTTGTTGCAGTCGGGAAAAGCAGCGCCATTGATATCATATATACGCTGAATGAACAAAGAAGCCCGGTGATAACGTGCTTTCTCCAGCCTGTGAAAACTCTGGTGTTGCTTTCACGGTCGAAATCCTGCATTATTTTATCCGCGTCAACAACTTCTTCGTCAATATTGATGTTGGCAGTGTTTTCGTTCACTGTTTTTTCCCCTTTCCTTGATATTCTTAAAATAAAGTGCCGCAATATAAAACTGCGGCACGGTTTTAACCGATTGGTTCAGTAATCTTACTATTAAGCAGCAGTTGTTTCCTCTGCTGTTGTGTCTTCGATAACTTCTGCTGTTGTATCTTCGATAGCTTCTGCAGTTGTATCTTCAACTGTTGCGTCTGCTTCGCCTTCAACTATGCCTTTTTCTACATAGTACTTAAGAGCGCCGGGATGAAGGGGAACATCACCGATACCGTTAACAGTTGTGTTGAGGTCCATCTGAGCAGCCTTTGCATGGCAAGAGGGCATATCAGCATTTTCCCAGAGGGTCTTTGTGATTTCATATGCCTGATCTTCGCTCATTTCGTTTGTAACAACGAATGTAGCCATGATAGCAACTGTGTTTACGGGTTCTGCAACGAAATCATAGTCTGCACTTGTCATTTCATACTTTGTGTAGAAGGGATATTCGTTCATAAGAGAGTTGATAACATCATCGCCAAGGTCAACAGCAACAATGTTTGTGCTTGTAGCAAGCTCTGTGATAGCTGTTGTAGGAGTACCTGCTGTGATGAAAGCAGCGTCGATAGAACCGTCTTTAAGCTGAGTTGCACTGTCACCGAAGGAAGCAGTTACAGCGTTGATGTCTGTTTCATAATCAAGACCTGCTGCTGCAAGGATCTGAGTTGCATTGTAGAAAACGCCTGAGCCTGCGTCACCGATTGCAACGCTCTTGCCCTTAAGGTCTGCTACTGTCTTGATGCCTGAAGCTTCTGTTGCGATAAGCTGACAAACTTCGGGATAGATGCAAGCGATTGCAGAGAAGCTGTTGATGGGAGCTTCAAAGCCGTTTGTTCCCTTGTAAGCATAGTTCATAACGTCGTTCTGAACTGTAGCCATGTGATAGTCACCGTCATCGATACCTTCGATGTTAGCCTGTGAACCGCCTGTGGAAACAACTTCAAAATCAAAAGCATCAGTCTTGAGAAGCTGAGTTGCTGCACTTGCGAATGCATAGTATGTACCGGTTGTGCTGCCTGTACCTACTTTTACGTTTGTGAATGTTGTGTCGCCGTATACTACGTCGGCTGCTGCTGCGGCAGTTGTTTCTTCGCCTGCAGCTGTGGTGTCTTCTGTGTCATTACCGCCGCATGCAGCGAAGCATGTGATGCAGAATGTGAGTGCAAGAAGGATTGCTAAAACTTTCTTCATTGTGGTTTACCTCTTTCCTAAAAAATTATACTAAAATATTAGTCCCGCTTATAATATCATATTTCGGGGATTGTAGCAAATACAAATATTGTATAGAAAGTATAAAAATAATTTATAATAATTCGAAACTTATAAATTTTTTTGAATATTATGTGCAATGTGACGATTAAATTTACTTGTAATTTCTTTTTCTTATATGTATAATAATTTTATAACCTGATAAAGTGAGGACAATATATGTTTGACGGTATGGATTATGTATATGAGGTATATCTTGAAAGGAGCTTTTCCGGAGCAGCGAAAAAGCTTTTTGTTTCGCAGCCCGCTTTATCTGCTTCCGTAAAAAAGGTTGAAAAGCAGCTTGGGATCACCATTTTTGACCGCAGCACAAATCCTATCTCGCTCACACAGGCGGGAAGGGTCTGCATTGATTCCATAGAAAAGATGAGGGCGCTTCAGCACAATATGCTCAATCAGCTAAACGACCTTTCGGATATGAAAAGCGGAAGTGTTATTGTAAGTGCCGAAAATTTTATTTCATCCTTCATTCTCCCCGATATTATAATTGAATTTATGAATACCTACAGCGGCATCACCGTGGAGCTTGTTGAATCCCATTCCCATGACCTTAAAAATCAGCTGCTGGAGGAAAAGGTTGATATTCTTGTTGCACACGATTTTGATCCGGAGCTTTTTATTTCATACCCCCTCAGTGATGAAATGCTTCTTCTTGCCGTGCCTGCGGATTTCCCCATAAACGAACGATTCAGCGATAAGAAGCTTCTTGATGAGGATGTAAAAAATAAGAGTTATCTTGACAAAAACTGTCCCACCGTGGATTTGAGTGAGTTTTCAAATGAGGAATTTCTTGTTCTCAAAAAGGGCAATGATATGTATACACGTACAATGCAGCTTTGTGAGAATGCAGGCTTTGTGCCGAAGGTAAAGATTTATCCCGATCAGCTGCTCACAGCCTATAATATGGCAAGAGCGGGGCTTGGTATCACAATAGTGACGGATAATCTTCTCAAGGCGGAAAGAGGAGCATCAAAGTGTGTGTTCTATAAGCTTTCGGGGGATAATACCCGCAGAAAGCTTGCTATGGGCTATAAAAAGAAACGTTATCCCTCGAGAGCAATGGAGGCATTTGTTCAGTGCGCAATGGATGTGTACAGCGGCTACAGAGAATCCAAGCTCAGTTATTAATTTATTTCAGGAAAGAGAGAGGTTTATATGAAAAGACAAAGACATTGGCTGAAGGGCGACTGTCACCTTCACACTTGTAACAGCGACGGACAGTATAAGCCCGAAGAACTTTATGATATGCTTTTTGAAAGAGGTATGGATTTTGCTTTTATTACCGACCACAATGTAAACACACCGGGAATGAAAGCATTCAACCACAGAGGTGTGGCAATATTCCCCGGTATGGAAATCTCCGGTAATCTCGGACATGTGAATATCTTCGGAGAGAATCTTCCCTTTGAAAGAATTTCAAGACCCGGTACTCCCGAAGAATATTATAAGCTTGTTGATGAAGCAAGAGCTGCGGGTGCACACATCAGCGTAAATCATCCCTTTGACAGAAAGCTTTCCTGGAGAATAGACAGAGATACCTTTAAGATGGATTCCGTTGAGGTATGGAATTCTCCTATGCATACCGATAATGTATATTGTCTTGACTGGTGGGCTGGTAAGCTTCTGCAGGGTGAATTCATTCCTGCCGTGGGCGGAAGCGACTATCACAGGGATTATGCCGTAACCCATCTTCTTTGCGTACCCGTTACATATGTTTACAGCGAATCAAACTCAATTGAGGACATACTTTCCGCCATAAAAAGAGGTAATATAACCGTAACGAATTCTCCCAATGCAGCTGCAATTTTTATGACAGCAGGCGACAGTGTTATCGGTGACAGAGTATCCTTCGAAGAGAATAAGAGTGTTACGGTTTCTCTCGGGAAGCTTAAGGCAGGGCAGACTCTGAGAGTATATAATAATGAAAAGGTTATATATGAGTTGAAGGCAAAGCGCGGTATGAAGAATATCCGTGAAGAGATTGCCGTGCCCGAAAAAGGCTATGTGAGAGCGGATGTGAGATATTCTCTTCCCGGTCCCGCTGAGGCTGTTTATGTGAAGGTTGCGGGCGAAATGTTCGGTATGCACGACAAGGGCGAAGCTGTTCCCGATCTTATCTACAGCTTCACAAACCCCATATTCTTTGATTGATCTGCATATATTAAAAACGACGGCACAAAAAATGCCGTTGTTTTTTTAAGTTTAATTATAATGATTGATTTTACAGAAAAATAATAGTATAATAGCAGAAAATAAAATAAAACTAAAAGGTGATGAAAGAAATTGATTATTGCTTTGGGGCTTGTTTTCGGCATTATTGTCAGCGTTGCCGATATTTTCTTTATTAAAAAGGATAAAAAAGCGAAAACGGTTATTCACACACTGTTTCATGACACTATTCTTATAAATCTTTTCGCCTACGGTATAATGAAGTATTTTTTCAATGCGGAAAATATTTATTCCGCATCCGTAAACGGAGGCACGTATGTGTTCAACTGGGCAAGCATATGCTTTGCTACAGGTGCAATATATTTCCTTTTGAAGCTGATTGCATCAAATGCATCCTTCCTTGAAAAGAAAGAAAATAAATACAAAAAAAGCACAATGTTCCTTAAAATACTTTCAACAGTGCTGTTTGCTCTGGGTATTGCCGCGCTTACGGGTACAATATGGGGTAAGGACTTTTTCGGAGACCTCACTCCCGATCAGATTCTTATAAACCTCAATTCCCCCACAGAGGGTACGGATGCCAGCGTTTATATTTCAGGTATTGAAGGTCCCGTGCTTTCTACAGCATTGTTTACCGCAATATTTGTTCTGTTTACCTTTTCAGACTATAAAATAGTCAAAAAGAGAAAGTATGATTCTCTCACTCTTTTCCCTGTGGCAGCAAGAAGAATAATAAGCACTGCACTTGCCGTGGTATTTCTTGTATGCGGCTGCTGGTACGGAATTGAAGAATTCCAGCTCGTACAGCTTTATGAATCCTATATGCTGGCTTCGGAGTTTATTGAAGATAACTTTGCCGATCCCAATACCGTTCAGCTTACCTTCCCCGAAAAGAAGAGAAACCTTATTCATATTTATCTTGAAAGTATGGAAAACACCTTCCTTTCAAAAGAGCTCGGAGGCTTCTGTGAGGATAATCTTATTCCCCATCTCTATGAGCTTTCAAAAGAAGGTATAAGCTTTTCTCATCTTGAAGAGGGGCTCGGCGGCTTTCAGGAATCCACGGGAGCAGGCTGGTCTGTTGCTTCAATGGTAAACATGGGTACGGGTCTTCCCATGAAGGTGCCTGATAAGCAGAATCAGTACGGCGGTGCGGATAACTTCCTTCCCGGTGCCACAGCTATCGGTGATATTCTTAAAGAGCAGGGCTATGAACAGACTGTTATGTTCGGTGCGAATGCAGACTTCGGCGGACTTACATATTATTTCCAATCCCACGGCGACTACACCATAATCGACCATAAGGAAGTTAAGAAGAGAGGCTATGTGCCCGATGACTATAAGGTATTCTGGGGTTATGAAGATGATAAGCTCTATGAATACGCAAAGGAAGAGCTCACCCGCCTTTATGAAACAGGAAAGCCCTTCCACCTTATGATGGAAACAGCCGATACTCACACTCCCGAGGGATATCTGAGTCCCAAGGCTCCCACGCCCTACGATAATAAATACGCGAATGCCGTTCGCTATTCACAGGAGGAGACTGTAAAGTTTATCCGCTGGATAGAAGAGCAGCCGTTCTATGAAAATACCACAATTATTATTATCGGCGATCATCTGAGTATGGCAAAGAAATTCTTTGAGGGCCTTGACGGAATTGAGGATTATCACCGTTCCTGTTATAATCTTATTCTCAATCCCTATCCGGGACTTGAGAAATTGCCCGAGGAAAGAAGATTCTCCCGTGACTGGGCAGTATTTGATATGTTCCCCACAATTCTTGCAACCATCGGTGTTGAAATAGAAGGGGACAGACTTGGAATCGGAACAAACCTTTTCTCCGACCGCGACACGGTGTTTGAGGAGTTCGGGGTTGATTTTGTAAACGACGAGCTTGTAAAACGCAGTAACTTCTATAATTTCAATATACTTATATAGTAAAAAAGCAGCCTGTGTGAAAATGCACAGGCTTTTTTGCAAACTGTTAGTTTATATAAGCTTACACTATTATCCTGAACAGGCATATTTTTTCAGTTTATAATTTTTATGCTTTATTGACAGATATTTATTTTTTGTTTATAATATATATAGACTGCTGCCGTGAATTTATCTTCCGAAAAAAACGGCTTGCAGACTTGAAAATAAAAAAACAGGAGTGATCAGCAATGAAAAAATTGTATGGTTTGGTATTCAGTGTTCTTTGTGTTCTTCTTATGCTTTCATTTACAGCAGCTGCAACCGAGACCGATACACCTGAGCCGATTCCCCCGGAAGAAAACATAATCGAAGCCAGAGCTATGGGTGATGCTGACGATGACGGAAAGGTTACCGCAGGCGATGCCCGTATGATTCTCAGATACTCAGTGGCACTTGATGATTTTACCATGGCAAATTGTATATATGCCGATATCGATTTTAACAACAAAATAACAGCTGCCGATGCAAGACTGGCACTGAGAATATCAGTTCAGCTTGAAGAAAAGCAGGAATATGCTTTTGAGATTTCAGAGATAACGGAGCCGACCTGTATAGATGACGGATATGCGGTTGCAAAGTGTCAGCTCACGGGTAAAGAGATTACTCTGAACACAAGACCTAACGGACATACTCTTCCCGATGATTTTCTTTGCAGAGAAGAGGTTGAATGCCCGACCTGTAAGGAAACCGTATTTAATTCGAGTGCAAGTCATGATTTTGAATATGACAAGTCAGGCAGCACCAGAACCTGTAAGAGATGCGGATTCTCTGAGACAGTTGTGCATAAGCATAAATTCTCCGACGGAAAATGCTCCTGCGGAATCACAGCAAAGGCTGCTCTCGGCGATTATATGAATAAGTATCTCAAAGAAAACGGAAAACACGAGGAGGGTATCTGCTATATAAATCAGTATACCGCACCTCTGAGCTATGCTCTCATTTATGATGAAGCAAGAGATTTTTCATATGCATACTGCGGCTTTGCCATTGAAGAAGAGGGTGTTGTTGTTTTCTACGATTTTAATTACGATTTCGAAGGAAATATGGTTGAGTTAATAATATACACCGAAGAAGGGGCACTTGCCTATGCATACGGCAGCATCAAGCCCGCAAAGGTTAATGAGACAGCAGACGGTGATGCCATAACCATCGAGAAGTTTGAATCTGTTCCCGAATTAAACGGATTGAAAGCAGAATTCGCAGGTATGATGGAAGGCGCAGTGTATGACAGCATCGTATGGCTCAGAAGGTACTGTGCCGACGAGGCAGACTTTGATTTTACAGAGGAAGCATTCGCTGACTTCACCAAGGTATATAATTACAGACTGGATATGTATCCTCTGAAATGATGAAATAATACCTGATAAGATAATCAGGCAGCAAAACGGAGACACTTCGCAAAGAAGCAGTCTCCGTTTTTTCTGTGTATTTGTCATATGAAATATATAAGAGAAGCTAAAAGAATTTCTGCTATGAAGTATGTATACATATTAAAAAGCTTCAGCCTGAAATTCTTTTTATGTCTTTTGTCGAACATAAGAAATGAAATTGAAAAGTCTGACATTACGAAGTTTACCGCGCCTGCACCTGCACATATAAGAAAAGCGGGAGTAATTCCGGCGCTCACGGCTTCAATACCCAGAAGCGTTGCCTTGCAAAGCATTGTCATAATAACCACACCGTAGATTATTACGGGAAGCTTCAGAATTCCCTTGAGATTCATTTTTGAGCGTATCATACATACAATGAATAACGCAACAAAGATAACAACCGCGATTATTTCGGGAACAGAGAAAAAGCCTTTTCCGGGATTAAAAAGCTCTATGCCCTTAAGGTATGCACGTATGAAGCAGATGTGGGAGGTGAGAAAGCAAAGGAAGCCCAGAGCTGTCCATATTTTGTGAAACCACATATGTAAAAACAAATCGCCGAGCCACGAAAAAACGAGGGCAAGTATCATGGCCTTGTCGAATTCGGAAAATTCTCCTGTCATTACAACACACAGTACGCCCACTGCCATATAGCCTGTAGCACCGAGCATTTTTAGTGCCCAGGATTTGTAGCAGGCACCGTCTTTTTGTGCATAAACATAAAAATAAGTTATTCCGATAACAGCGGCGGCAATTACAGCCGTAATTATTTTAAGTAACATATATTATCCCACTTTCTTTCTTCTTCTGAAGAAATAAATCTGCACCGTCACAACAACCGCTACAGCAGCAATGCAAAGAATAATTCTCGGAACTGTTATTGTTGTGCCTGCGCTTCCGTCTTCAAGGGCGGAAAAATTGATTTTAATATCATTGGCAGCCTTATTGAGTGCCGAATAGCAGTCGTTGATATCCCGGGTGGATGCCGAATTATCACCGAGAAGGCTTTCTGAGAAGCTCACTGCATCCGTATATGCCTTTTTGTAGTCGTTGAGTGCTTCATCCTTGAAATCGGGAAGGGTATGATCTGTTACATAAACTTTATAAAGCAATCTGAGTCTTTCTCTTGCGTCAGCGTTTCTCGTTTTGTATTCCGAAAACAATTCCGCGTGGTCTGTGATGATAACACTGTAGCCTCTTGAAATGAGATCGTCCCACCATTTTTCGCTGTCCTGTCTTGCACCGTTGATTTCGGGATGAGCGGTGTCGGCAATAATTCTCATTTTTTCTCCGTAGGAGGAGAGAAGACTGCTGTAGTAGTTGATACCGTAGCGGTTTGCCGTGCGCAGATTCACTCCGGAAAAGCCGGCTTCGTGTGTTTTATTTACAAATGAAACAATATTGAATATAACATTGCCCTTGATTGCGCTTATGAAGGTCATTCCGTCGGGGCAGTTGTTTTTTGCTTCAATTACCTCTTTTTTGCTGCCCTCTGAAAAGATAATACACATATCCTGCGCATCTGAATTTTTTATTTCACCGGCAACTGCGGCAGTTATTTCGGCAGAGCATCTTAAAATCAGGGGGATATCATTTTTTTCGGCTGCCGAAACGGCATCCCTGAGCGTGGGAATGAAATATTCCGACTTTTCTGTGTTGCTGCCTCCGCAGGAGCCCCTGAGCGGCAGGGAAGAAAGGGTTTTAAGGTCAGTTTCAGAGATTGTGAGTACCGTATCTGATATCAGCATTCTTTCGCTTGTGTCGTCGCTGAAAAGAATTAGACTGCCGTCAGAGGTTTTCTTTACATCAACAAGTACAAAATCAATATCTGTTTTTGCTGCCTCTTCAATTGCGGGAATTGAGTTTTCGGGGAAGCTGTCCCATTCACCTCTGTTTGATATGCCGATTATACCGCCGTCTGTTCTGAGGAAGCTTTCCATTGAAGCTTTTATCCGGACGTTTTCTGAATTTTCATCAGCCGATACGGGAAAAACCGCGGAAATAATCAAAAGAGCTGTTGTTATAAATAAAAATATTTTTTTCTTCATATTATATATCACTTTCCGATTCTGAAAACTTATTGATCCGGATGAAGTCCCTGTATCGGGGGAATTATCCGGTAACTATATATTACCATAAACTACTCTAAATAGTATCATACAAAAGTGACATAAACAAGTCTATTTTTTACAAGGACTTGAAAAGGACTTTTTTGTGTTGTATTATATCATCTGCATAATATTGTAAGCGTTTTATATATTCATTAGGAGTGTGTATATGTCTGTTAAAAAGAAAGTTGTAACATCTGCAGCAAGTGTTGCTCTTGACGGTGTTCTTAAATATATAGATAAAAGACCTGAAGAGGGCTTTGCTAATATAATTGAATTTGCAGAAAAGCTTATCGGAAATATGTTCCCTCCTGAAAATTTTAAGAAGCTTAAGGAAGGCGCTCTTGATCCCGATAATATTTATACAAAGCTCGGCAGAAGCATCCTCAATGATGTTGACAGGGGAATGCTCAAGCATATGCTTCTTTCTCTCGGCATTGAAGCAGGCTACTTCGGAACAAAGGAAGTAAGAGCAAACCGCGAAAAGTACAACTGCAATATTCCGTTCCAGATTCTTATAGATCCCACCAGCGCATGTAATCTCAAGTGTAAGGGCTGCTGGGCTGCCGAATACGGTCACAGACAGAATCTCACCTACGAAGAGATGAATTCCGTTGTTTCTCAGGCTAAAGAGCTCGGCACTCACTTTTATATGTTTACAGGCGGTGAGCCTCTTATCAGAAAGGATGATATTATCCGTCTTTGCGAAGAGCATGCCGACTGTGCATTTATGGCATATACAAACGGAACTCTTATAGACGATAAGTTCTGCGAGGAAGTAAAAAGAGTAGGAAATCTTGCATTTGCCCTGAGTATTGAAGGCACCGAAGAAAGCAACGACTTCAGAAGAGGCGAGGGCGCATATAAGAGAACTATGGAAGCTATGGCAATGCTCAGAAAGCATAAGTGCCTTTTCGGTATTTCCGTATGCTACACAAGACTTAATGTTGACTATGTAACAAGCGATGAATTTGTTGATCTTATGATTGAAAGCGGCGTTAAATATGCCTGGTATTTCAATTATATGCCCGTAGGACACGGTGCAGACAAGGAGCTTATTCCCACACCCGCACAGAGAAAGTATATGTACTTCTGGCTTCGTAAGATGAGAAATTCAAAAACAGGCAAGCCTATGTTTGTTATTGATTTCCAGGATGACGGTGAATATGTAGGCGGCTGTATTGCAGGCGGAAGAAACTACTTCCACGTAAACTCTGCAGGTGATATTGAGCCCTGTGTTTTCATTCACTATTCCGATTCAAATATCCGCACCCATACCGTGCTTGAAGCACTTCAGAATCCGTTGTTTATGGAATACAGAAAGGGTCAGCCCTTCAATGATAATCATCTTCGTCCCTGTCCTATGCTTGAAAATCCCGATAAGCTGAGAGAAATCATCAAAAAGACTGGCGCAAAGTCCACAAACCTCATCATTGAAGAGGATGTTGATACCCTTTGCTCACGCTGTGATGAATTTGCATATGAGTGGCAGAGTGTTGCTGATGAAATATGGGCAAGCACAAAGCATCCCGTTACCCACACGCAGTATTACCGCGATAACGGAAAGGCAAAAAGACAATAAGTTACTTATTTTTCTTGATTAAGAAAATAAAATATGCTATAATGACCGGGAAGAATAATAAATTCCCGGTCATTTTTATATAAAGAGGTAGTATTATGAGTATAAAAAAGATAACCGCTTTGTTTATGGCATTGGCTCTTTTTGTGCTTTCTCTTTCATCCTGCGGCTATGAAATCAGCATCAAGAAAAAAGGTGAGGGAGAGGATGTAAGAACCACCACAATAGTTCTTGATGAGTATGCAACTGATGCTCCCGTTGTAATTCCCGATGTGCCCACCTATCCTCAGCAGGGCGATAATTCCTCGGGCGGTATTCAGATAGACACATCCTATCAGCAAATGGCTATGTCTTCTGAGGATGTTATTGAATTTTATAAGAGAGCCACCACCGATGTTAAGGTGCGTGCTCCCGGCTTTGTAAGAAGTGAGCATCACGAGGTGTCTGACGTTACGGGCGGTGACGGCAGTATTCAGCTTGTAGACCGTATTCTTAATCTTGTTACCACTGAGGTTCTTAAGGCTTCGGGAGACGAAGAGGCTGAAATCACAATTATGCCTCACGACGATATTGCTGTAAGAGAAACCTTCCCGCTTTTCGGCAAGGACGTGGGAAGTGAGCTTACGGATATGTCAATTGTCAAATCCGCAACCTGTTATTCCGACGGTGAAACCTATAAGATAGTTATTCTTTTTGACGATATTCTCAATCCTGACCCCGATACAAGTCCCTTGGCGGATATTATGAATCCTGTTGACAGGGATGCTCTGTCAGGGCCTATTGAAGAATATCTCGTGGTGCTTGATATGAATTCTTATAAGTTTGACCTTAATTATACAAACTGTGAAATCACCTGCATCATTGATAAGGAAACCTCAAGAATGGTAAGCCTTAAGCATAAGATGATCATGGAGGTTGATATCGTTATGAATCTGGATCTGATTCTGTTCCAGACCAATAACGTAAAAGCAAGCGGCACAATAGTAAACTTTATGGAATATCATTCATTCCAATGGTAAAAGAAATATAGTAATAAAAATTCCCCGCAGAAAGCCCTGAATAAGGCTACTGCGGGGTTGCTGTTTATATTCCCGTGAGCTGCTTTACTGTGTATTCTGCAATCCTTAGTCCTGCCGCCGAGGGGATGAAACTTATGCTTGAGGGGGGAAGGCGGTTTTCGTTTTCGCCTTCAGGGATAAATGCCGGCTTCATGGGGGATTCGGGAGAATAAAGAACGGTTACTTTTTTAAGTCCCGCATCCTTATATTTTTTTCTCATCACACGGCACAGGGGGCAGTATTCGGTTTTGTATATATCCGTTATCTTAAAAAACTCACCGGACAGCTTTGCGCCCGTACCCATAGATGCGATAAGAGGAATATTCATTTCCTCGCATTTTAAGGCAATGGCGGTTTTTGCAGCCGTGTCATCAATGGCATCAACTGCGAAATCATATTTTCCCTCAAAAAACAGACCGATATTCTGAGGTGTGACAAACTCTGTGATTATCTTCACCCTGCAATCGGGGTTGATGTCTCTGATTCTGTCTTCTGCTACCTCGGTTTTATATCTGCCTACAGTGGAGTGCAGTGCATAAAGCTGACGGTTTATGTTTGAAAGTGAGACCGTGTCTTTATCCACAAGAGTGAGCGAACCCACACCTACCCGGGAGAGTGCCTCTGCAACAAAGGAGCCCACTCCGCCCAGACCGAAAATTATAACGTGGCTGTTATTAAGCTTTTCTACTGCCTTTTCGCCTAAAAGCATGGCAGTTCTTGAATACTCTTCCTTCATAGTGTCACCGCTTGATAAATAGTTTTATTCATTATATCACTTTATAATAAAACTAACAAGTCCCTCGGGAAGCTTTTCAAAGCTCTTGCAATAATAAAAAATCTGTGATAAAATTATTTTTATACTTCAGAAAAACAGGTGAAAATATGCTGGAAGAAGCACAATTCAAAACGCTTTTCGGAAACAAACTGAATGCTCTCAGGAAAGAGCGGGGAATGACTCAGAGTGAGCTCGCTTATCAGCTGAATTACAGTGACAAGGCTGTTTCAAAATGGGAGAGGGGAGAGAGTCTTCCCGATGTTTATACCATATATAAAATTGCCGGTCTCTTCGGTGTTTCAATAAATGATATGCTTTCGGAAAAGGAAGAAATTGATATAAAGGCGGCAAAGCCTGAAGGAGAGCTGAAGCCCTCAAGATACTTTGTTCCCGTCATTGTGACGGTGAGTATTTTTTTTATAGCTTCCGTGGTATTCCTTGTGTTCAAAAATATTCCTGCTGTGAGTGCATATGCGTACTATCCTTTTTTGTATGCCCTTCCCGTCGCAGCAATTAATTTGACAGTCTTTTCATCCCTGTGGTGGAGAATTGCCTTCAGATGTGTGTTTGTTTCTCTCATAATCTGGTCGTCTGCTCTTGCTCTTTATTTTACATTAGGGATTGAAAATCTGGTGTTTATATTCATTCCCTGTGCCATTCTGCAGATTGCCTGCATCCTTGCATACCTGTTTGCATGGTTTGTAATCAAGAAAAAGTATTTTTTTTAACTATATTATATTTTGAAGCATCTCAGAAAAAAGCACAAAACTGCAGTCTGCTCAGTTTTGTGCTTTTTTTATCTGTTATATTGCAGTGTATATGCTTGTAAAGTGAAGAATTGTTCCGCAGAGAACAAAGATGTGGAATATGCTGTGGAAATATTTCTTTTTCTTGCCCACGGCATAGAATATCACACCTATTGTGTATATAAGACCTCCTGAAAGTACAAGAGCAATGATAGTTATGCCTTCAGTGCAGTTTTTGTATACGGGATATATAAGCACCAGACTTATCCAGCCTACAACCATATAAAGAATCATCTGCACCTTTTTGTATTTTTCCTGGTCAATCACCGTCAGTACCGTTCCCACCGTGCTGAGAATCAGGCTGAGACTGCTCATTACTATTGCAAGAACCTTGTTATAAGGATAAACACATAAAACCGTAAGAGCGATGCTTGTGCCTGTTATCAGAATAAAAATGGTCGAATGATCAAGCAGCCTCATTATCTTTTTTACGTCGGTTTTTTTTGTGGAGTGATAAAGGGTGGAGCAGGTATAAAGCACCATAACCGATACTGAAAAAACTATTGCTCCCAGCCTTGCGTTTGTTGAATCTGCTTTTATCAGACACAGAACACAGGAAATAATTCCTAAAATAATTCCCATTCCGTGAGAGATTGAATTGAAGATCTCTTCGCCTTTTGTGTAGTGGGGTAATGTGATTTTAGCGAGCTGCATAACAGCGCCTCCTTTATAGGGATTATACTTTTAATATACTGAGATGCCCCAAAAAAGTCACCCTACTGTAAAAAACAGGAGGTCTACAGATGAAAAATACAATTCTACTCACAGTAGAGTTCTCTGAAATAAGAAAAATCAACTTTATTTTACATATATTATAAGTCTTACTTGCTTTTTGCAGATAAAAATAGTAATATTGTTATGAATGTTTATATAAAGGGGAATATTATGAAATCCATTATATTAAAAAGTACATTGGCAAGAGAAGTTAAGTTTTACGGAAAGTATGATGCTGCTGTTCCGAAGGAGCTTCTTCGTATAAAAGCACAGGCACCCGATCTTACGGATGTGATGTATCCTCTTCCTTCAAGAAAAAAGGATTATACCTGTTATGCCCTTTTCGGGGATGTTATGTGGATGGGTGCTCCCAACGGACTTACAAGATATGATAAAAATGCAGAAAATGAAACTGATACGGTGCTGTTCTTCTCAGCTTCAAGAAGTCTGCCCGACAATGATGTAAGGGCGGTTCTCGTAGAAGAGGGCGAAAAGGAAAGCGTGTGGGTGCTTACCGCTCAGGGTGTCACAAATATTGTGATTCACGAGATCCCCGCAGAGGAAAAGGCTCTGAGACTTACCGAAGAAACAGAAAAATATGTTTCCCGCAGAGGAATGTGTACTCAGAGAAATCTTACCGTGCCCGGAGAGCTTTCTTCCGTTGTTCCTTACGGTCATTCCGATAACTCAGGAAGCTTTACCTGTGCATATGCCGTAGGTGAGCTTTGCCGCTACGATGTTATGAAGAAAAAATACGGCGAAAACGATGAACGGACAATAAAAGCAAGAGCATCTGCCGTAAGAGCCACAGAAGCGTGTATGCTTCTTATGTATATTCCATCAAGAGGCGACGGCTTCGTTGCAAGAACCTATCTTGTTCCCACCGAGCCCGTACCCGACGACGGACTTTTCTACAGAATCACAGGGGATAAGGCAGTTTGTGTTCCCACTACCGACAGCAAGAAAAAGGGAATTGCAGGCAAGGAAATCTATGCAGGTGCAGAAATTCCCAAGAGACTTGCTCACCTTTATGAGGATCTCGGCTATACCAAGGACGGACTTGTTTATAAGGGTGACACAAGCTCCGATGAAATCACACATCAGTATCTTCTTATATATTTCTTCCACAAGATTATGGGGGATGAGGATAAGGAGCTTGACGAGATAGTATGCAATGCCGCAAAAAATACAATGAAGCATATTATTGACCACGGCTTTGAATTCCACGAAACCTCCACAGGCAAGCCTACTACGTGGGCAAAGTGGAGCAAATCATATTTCTCTCAGCTTCTCGGCTGGTCCGACGGCTGTCTTAATGCCGCAGAGGTTCTTATGTATCTCAAGGTAACAATGGCTGTTACAGGTGAAAAGGGTATCTGGGAGGAAACCTACAAAAAGCTTGTTGAGGAAGACGGATATGCCCGTCTCACAGCTCTTCATAAGGAAAGATTCCACGTTTCCGCACTTCTTGAGGGCGGAGAAGATGTTGAAGGTCTTATGTACGGTGATAATATGCTTGCCACCTGCTCCTATTGGCTTCTTATCACTCTTGAAGAAAACGAAGAGCTCAGAGAGCTTTATAAGCACGGCTACAGAGGCTGGAACGGCACCTTCAGAAGAGAGCACAATCCTGCTTATGATATTCCCTATATGCTTTCCTGTCCCGAGGATGAAATCGATACCGAGGCGCTCGCTGACTGGTTCAGACGTGTGGATGTCACAAGACTTGTCACATCCGTCGGTGTTTCATC
The DNA here is from genome assembly GCA_045536195.1 of Acutalibacteraceae bacterium. Classification (GTDB taxonomy): domain Bacteria; phylum Bacillota; class Clostridia; order Oscillospirales; family Acutalibacteraceae; genus RUG806. Next base: position 7,728 of record JAZSNB010000116.1, on the reverse strand, counting down.
AAGATACGACGTTCCCTGCCGCACAAGACTCGGCGGAGAAAAGGAAACCTCATGGAGAATTGCTCCCGATGAATTCCCCATTTCAAAATATGACCGCAACCCCTATGCATACAGAGACCACGAGGGCGGACGTGACCGCTATCAGGTTGAAAGTGCTTACATCTACACCTTCGCTTACTGGCTCGGCAGATATTTCGGACTTATTGAGGAGGAATAAAAATGGCTGATTTATCAAGAATACATCTTATAGGAAATGCTCATCTTGACCCCATCTGGCTGTGGCGTTGGCAGGAGGGCTGCGGCGAAGTGCTCCAGACCTTCAGAAGCGCTCTTGACAGACTTAATGAATATGATGATTTTGTGTTTACCTGCTCATCTGCAGCATATTATAAGTGGGTTGAAGAAATCGATCCCGATATGTTCGCTGAAATTACCGAGCGTGTAAAGCAGGGCAGATGGGTGCCCGTAAACGGCTGGTGGGTACAGCCCGACTGTAATATGCCTTCAGGCGAATCCTTTGCCCGTCAGGCACTTTATTCTCAGCTTTACTATTATGAAAAATTCGGAAAAATCTGTACCACAGGCTATAATGTTGACTCCTTCGGTCACAATGCAATGCTTCCTCAGCTGCTTTTCAAGGGCGGTATGACGAGCTATGTGTTCCAGCGTCCCACTCCCAACGAAAACCCGAATATACCCGTAACCTTCCTCTGGGAGAGTATGGACGGCTCCAAGGTTCTTACTTACCGTCTTCCTCACGGATATGCTGATAACGGCACGAAGGCAATTGATGAGGGCCTTCAATGTGCCGAGGATTTTATCAATGAAACAGGTCACGGTATGATGCTGTTCTACGGTGTTGGAAACCACGGCGGCGGTCCCACAAGAGCAGATATCGAATATCTTAAGGATAATATGGTGCGTGAAGGCTGGCACAGACTCAAATTCTCTTCCCCCGACGAATATTTCAAGTCTCTCACACTTCAGTTCCCCGATCTTCCCGTATGGAACGATGAGCTTCAGCATCATGCAAGCGGCTGCTACAGTGCAACAAGTGCTGTCAAAAAGCTTAACCGTGAAGCCGAAAATTTACTTTTTGCTTCCGAGGCATTTGCAACCGTTGCCAATAAAGCATATAAAATGGATGCAAAGACAGAAGAGTTCAAGACAATATGGCGTGAGGTATGCTTCAATCAGTTCCACGATATACTTTGCGGCTGCTCAATTATGGAAGCCTATGACGATGTAAGGGATTCCATAGGACACGCAAAGAATGTTTCGTCAAAGATTTATAACGAAGCCGTGCTTCGTATTGCAAGAAAGGTTGATACCTGGGTTGAGGGTGTTTCTGATCCCGTTTGCACAGAGGTAAGAAATCAGTCCTGCGGAAAATATCCCCGTCCCGTAATCGTTTTCAATCCCCATTCCTTTGATATTGAAATTCCTGTCCGTGCATATAATGCATCAAGCAAGGTAACAGACAGCGAGGGCAATGACGTGCCCTTCCAGAATGTGCGTTCCTCACGTTCAAACGACTCTCATATGGATACCTGTTTTGTTGCAAAAGTTCCCTCTCTCGGCTACAGCACCTATTGGCTTACCTGGTGGAGAGAAGAGGATGAAGTGAATTCTGTTGCTGCAGACGTAACTGCAGACGGTCTTACTGTTGAAAACAAATTTATCAAGGCATCATTCTCAGAAAAAACAGGCACAATCATTAGCCTTGTCAATAAAGAATCAGGCTTCGACTATGCAAGTGAAGATAAGGCAGTTGCAGTGCCCACGGTTATTGATGACCATGAAACAGACACATGGGCACATAATGTGTTCACCTTCCATAATATAAAGGGAATTATGGAGCTTGAAAGCATTGAGCTTGTTGAAAAGGGCCCCGCACGTGCTGTTGTAAGAGTTAAGCATAAATTCGGAGAATCACATCTTACTCAGGACTTTATCTTAGGTGCCGCAAGCCGTGTGCTCAGAGTAAAATGTAAGGCTATCTGGCAGGAAAAGTTCACTCTTCTTAAGATGAGCTTCCCTGTAGACGGCAATAATGCAGAAAACACCTATGAAATTCCCGCAGGCTTCATCAAGAGACCTGTAAACGGTGAAGAAGAGCCCACACTCCGCTGGGGTGCAATATCCTTCGATAACGGCGCAAGAAGAACTCTTGCCGTGCTTAATGACAGCAAGTATTCCTACGACTGTCCCGGCAATGATCTCAGAATCACACTTCTCAGAAATGTAATTTTTGCAGATCATTATTCCCACCGTCCCGCTGCAGATTTCAACTTTACCGATGAAGGCAAGCAGACCTTTGAATACGGCATCTTCCTTTGTGACGGTGCTCCCGAATTGAACGGTATCACAAAAGAGGCAGCCCTCTTCAATGTTCGTCCCGTGCTTGTTCCCGAAAGCTATCACAAGGGAACTGAGCCTCAGACAAAGAGATTTATCTATTGCAGCAAAGACAATGTGATAATGACAGCATTCAAGCTCTGCGAGGACGGCTCAGGTGATGTGATTATGCGTTTTTATGAAACCTCAGGCAAGGAAACCAGAGCTAATATCGTATGCGATATGCTCGACTGCGGCTTCAGGGCTGACTTCGGTGCAAACGAAATAAAAACCTTCAGAATCAATGCCGACGGCAAGGTATCCGAAGGCAACTTCCTTGAAGGAATAGTTTAATAATCACAGAAAATATAAATTAAGTGCAGAAGTTTTTTACGCTTCTGCACTTTTTTGCTGAATAATCTGCTTGCTAAAACAAATCCGAATGACTTCCGGTCCGGTAAAGAATCAGCACAAGAATATCGTTGATTAATTCATATATCAACAGCCAGTCAGGTTCAATGTGACATTCATAGCATCCTTTGTAGTTACCGGTTAATGTATGATTTCTGTATTTTGCTTCGAGCTGTTCACCGTTTGCCAATTTCTCAATAACATTGAATAATTTTTCAGTGTCTTTGCCTTGTTTTTTTGCAAGCTTTACGTCTTTTTTGAATTGGGTTGTAAATTTTACTTCGTATTTCATTCATCTAAAGCCGCCTTTAAGTCATCCATGTTTGAGTATCCCGGGATTTTTTTATCATATGCAATGCTGCGCCCTTCTTTTATTGCTGTTGCAGTAATTCTATTCGGAGTGTCAATTTTCAGTTCAAAAGGAAGTCCGCCGGTGCGGATAGTCTGACGTAAAAAAATATTGACGGCTGTGGACATATTAAGTCCCAATTCTTCAAAAATCTGTTCTGCCATAAGCTTAACATTTTTATCTGTTCTAATATTGATATTTGCCGATTCCATTATATTCACCTCATAATATATTGTATGTATATTGTAATATATTGTGCGCACAATGTCAATAAATATGAATGTGATTAATATGAATAATCTGCTTGTGATAATAAAACAGAGAAAATATTGACTTGGTTGCAAAATTCGGGTATAATATGACTACCGATGCAATATGGAGGAATTATTATGGAGCGTGGTTTTTCTATAAGACCGTCAAAAGACATCAGGACAAATTATGCGGCAATATCTGTTCTCGCAAGGGAAAAACCCGTTGCAATCACAGTGAACGGAAAAGAGGACACTGTTTTGTTAAGTCATGAACAGTTTATTGAACAGCTGAATTATATTGATGAGCTTGAGGCAAAGATTGCTGTTTATAATCATCTTGCACAGGCAGGAGATGATATCAGACTCGGGCGTATCCGGGATGCTGACAGCGTTTTTTCAGATATAATCTCAGAATTGGAGCGAACTGAATTTTGAACTGTAAAATTGTAATGACTGCTACGGCAGAAGAAGATCTGCGGAAAATCGCTCTGTATATTTTTGAGCAATCAAAAGAGAAATCAATAGCAATCCGTTTTGTTAAAGAGCTTCAGGAAAGATGTGAAATTCTTAAGGATTTTCCGGAATGCGGTTCAATTCCTGCAGACAGAACTCTTATGAGTAATGGCTATAGATTTCTTGTTTATAAAAGCTATCTGATTTTTTATCTGTATAAAAAAGATGAAAACACAGCATATATAATGGCTGTGTTTAATGCAAAACGGGATTATGTCCGTGTAATGAAAAAATTCTTGTAATTCCGTTATATTTACGCAATGAACTGAAAAAAACAGGGTAGGATGCTGAGCAAATAACGCTCAGCATCTTACCCTTTGATATTATACCAGCTCTGCGATATCGAGGATGAGCTTTTCTGTTTTTTCCCAACCGATGCAGGGGTCGGTGATTGAGCAGCCGGGGATCTCGTCGGGGCCGATTTTCTGTGCGCCGTCGATAAGATAGCTTTCGATTATAAAGCCCTTCACCATTCTGCCGATTTCTTCATTGTGTCTCATTGAATGAAGAACTTCTTTTGCAATACGGGGCTGTTCAAGATATTTCTTGCCTGAATTTGAGTGATTTGTATCAACTATGCAGGCAGGATTGTCAAGACCCGATTTATTGTAAAGCTCAGAAAGATGAGCCAGGTCTTCATAGTGATAGTTGGGAATTGCTTCGCCGTGCTTGTTTACATAGCCTCTGAGGATAGCGTGGGCGAGGGGATTGCCTGTTGTTTCCACATCCCATCCGCGGTAAATGAATTCGTGACAGTGATGAGCCGCAGTTATGGCATTCATCATAACACTGAGATCGCCCGAGGTGGGGTTTTTCATGCCTACAGGTACGGTAATTCCGCTGGAAACAAGGCGGTGCTCCTGATTTTCGACGCTTCTTGCACCCACTGCCACATAGCTCATAAGGTCAGAAAGATAACGGTAGTTTGCGGGATAAAGCATTTCATCAGCGGTAGAAAGTCCGAGCTCGGTCAGAACTCTTGTGTGAAGCTGACGGATTGCAAGGATACCCTTGAAGGGGTCGGGCTTTTCGTTCGGGTCAGGCTGATGAAGCATTCCCTTGTAGCCGTCACCCGTTGTGCGAGGCTTGTTTGTATAGACACGGGGGATGATGATTATTTTGTCTTTAACCTCATCCTGAACCTTTCTGAGTCTCGAGCAGTATTCAAAAACCGCATCCTCCCTGTCTGCTGAGCAGGGTCCTATAATAAGTAATTTTTTATCGCTTTTGCCTGTGATGACATCAGCGATATTTTTATCTGTTTCAGCTTTTACAGCAGCTGCCTTTTCCGATACAGGGTAAAGATTTTTTGCTTCCATGGGAATAGGCAGTTTTTTCTTAAAATCCATTGACATAATATAAACCTCGATAAATTAGTTGTTGCTCCAGTTTCCGTTTTCAAATATTTTTGTGGCTTTGCCGTCTTTGTAGCCGGTGATTTCAAGGTCATCTGCACCTATCATAAAATCAACGTGAATCATACTGTCGTTAATGCCGAGAGCTCTGCATTCTTCGTTTGATTTGTCAAGATGGCCTTCAATGCAGTCGTTGAAGCCTGCACCCAGAGCCAGGTGACAGCTGGCATTTTCATCAAAAAGTGTTTCATAGAAGAGAATTCCGCTTTCGTTGATGGGACTTGTTTTTGGTATAAGAGCAAGCTCACCCAGCATACAGGCAGTTTCGTCCATGGTTATCATTTTTGTAAGAAGGGATTCACCCTTTTCAGCTTCCCACTCAATAGCCTTTCCGTCGCGGAAGGTTATTGAGAAATTATCAATGATCTGACCTTCATAGGAAAGAGGCTTTGTAGATACAACCTTACCCTCAGCTTTTCCTGCCATAGGGGAGGTGAATACCTCTTCGGTGGGAAGGTTAGGATTGAAAACAATGCCCTGCTTTGTCATTTCACAGCCGCCGCACCATATTCCCTCGGGAATAAGCCAGGCCTTGAAATCAGTGCCGTTTGAGCTTTTATAATGAAGATAGTCAAATTTCTGTGCATTCAGCCAATCACATTTCTCCCTGAGAGTTTCGTTGTGATTCTTCCAGATTTCTTCGGGATTGTTATCTTCCGTTATATGAACCGTTTTAAGAATTTCGTCCCACAGCTTATTATATGCCTGTGATTTCGTAAGCTCAGGGAAAACCTTCTTTGCCCAGATATGAGAGGGTACGGCGGCAATTGTCCACTGATGGCGGTTTTCAATAGCATCACGGTAGGGCTTTATGATAGGGTAGCGTGCAATACGGGATTTCTGCATTTTTTCCTGATTCACACCCTTGAGACCGTCGGGATCTTCGCTTAAGATATATATACGGCAGGGAAGCTCTTCAGTCATAAGCTTAAGCTTCTCCTCCTCCCACTTCTCAACCTTAGAAAGACTTTTCAGAGTTCTGTGGCGGAAATTAAGCTTTGTTATGGGCTGATGCTCCCATTCAATATCAATTTTTGATGCGCCTGCTTTATAGCATTCGTCAACCAATATGGTTATAAACTCATACTGTTCAACACTTGCATAGAGCTTTACAGGCTGCCCCTTCTGAATGTTTGCACCTGTTCGTGCAATAAGACGGGCATATTTGCGCATAACAGATTTTTTCATGTTATCACATCCGATTTATTAATTATAAAAAGAATTTTACCACTTTTAATTATATTTTTCAATAAAGTGAAGATATAAAAATTACAAAAATCAATACAAAAATTACAAGTCGGAAATTAATGTTTTTGATGTGATATGATATTTATGAATAATTATAAGGAGGTATGCTATGAATTTTAGTATTATCTATAACCCCATTGCAACAAAATTTTCACAGGCAGCGCTTGACCATCTTATCTTCAAATTCGTTGAGCGCGGATTAAAGCTTAACACAGTAGCAAAAAGCGAATACTCCGGACATGTAATGAAGCTTATCAAGGAGCTTGATCCCGTTTCGGATTATCTTATAACTTTCGGCGGTGACGGAACTGTAAATGAAGCATTCCGTGCCTTTAATGAAATAGAACAGCACAGCGTATACGGTCATATTTCCGTGGGTACCACAAACGACATGGCTAACAACTTCAACCTTTTCAGAAAGGATCCAATAAAGAGCATTGACAAGCTTGCATCCAAGGGCAAGGAAATGTATATGGATTCCGTTCTTGTAAACGGCGAGCCCGTATGCTATGTTTCCTCCTTCGGCTATATTTCAGCCGTACCTTATCTTGTGAATTCAAAGCTTAAAAAGAAGCTGGGTCATGCAGCCTATGTGGTGGCAGCTCTTCCTCCTCTTGTAAGAGGCCCCCAGAGAATAAAGGCTACATATACGGCAAACGGAAAAACCAAGGATACAGATATAATTCTTGCTCTTATTACAACATCAAAGGGTATGGGCGGTATTACTCTTTACAAGGATGTTGATCTTAATGACGGAAAATTTGAGGTTTGTCTTATTCATGATTTCACTCCTGCACTTATTGCAAAGGTATTCGGTGAGTATCTGACAGACAATATTGATCTCAGTAAATATCTTAATTATGCCGATGTTTTTTCAACAGATGAGCTTCATATTAAATTTACAGGCGTGCTGCCCTATGATGATGTGGATAACGACGGCAACAAGGCAGATTTCAGCCTTACTCTCCACGAAAATGAGCTTCACTATACAATAGGCAAAAAGATAAAAATTCTTATGCCCGAATATTAAAAATCTGCTCTTGGACCTTTTTCGGTCTGAGAGCTTTTTTTATTATATAGGAAATTGCTCGCGTTGTGAGCAATTTAGCTTATAATTCGCCTGCAGGCTCATTGAATAACGCAAGCTTATTGAACAAGAAACACCTACAGCCCCCAAGATTGGGGGTAGGGGGTTGATAAATCG
>JAZSNB010000141.1:0-8173 GCA_045536195.1 Acutalibacteraceae bacterium | reverse complement strand
TGGGTTCGAGTCCCACCACCGGCACCACGAAAAAAGGCACTTTTGTCTACCGACAAAGGTGCCTTTTTTCAATGATATCCGTTCCTGTCTGAACGGGTGATATACCCTGCGGGTATGATATCTGCTTTGCAGATGATATACGCTTCGCGTATGCAGGAACGGATATTATATCATATTTGCGGAGCAAATATATCATGCGGCAATGCCGTATATCATATCGCACAAGCGATATATCATTGAAAAATATAAGATTTTATGATACAATCCCGATGAAGCAGGTATATCTGACAGAAATAAGGCATTTATAAAAGAATAAATAAAAATCCGAATTTGCCGAAAATCGCAGACACAATACGTGTGGGGGTTATTTCCTCTTATACGCCTTTTGTCCGTTTTTTTGCGAATAATAATTCCGTTCACTGAGTGGGCGGATTTTTCTTTGTGTTATTCATTTATATAAAGCAATTCTCTGAAGAAATATATTATAATGAATAAGAGCTGCATTTCGGTGTATGAAAATCTTGACAGAAGATAATTATATATGTTACCATAACGATGAAAACAAACCGTATTTTGTTTTGCTTATGAATTGGGGTAGGAGTTGGTAATATGGCGAATATAAGGAGCGAAGAAGCAACCAGAGAATTGCACAGAAAAATTTTTACTGCGGCAACGTCACTTTTTATTCAGAAGGGCTATGAGCGTACTACGTTTACCGATATTGCAAAGCTTTCAGGTGTGCTCAAAAGTAAAATTCTTTATGAATTCAGCAGTAAAGAAGAAATTTTAGGCTTACTTGTAACAAGATTCCTTGACGGGGTAACAGCGGCATCGGATGCTGTTTCAAAAAAGCTTACTGATGACCGTGTGCTTATTTTTATAGCAAATGAGGTTCTGCAGCTTTATATGGCTGAAATGAATGAGGATATGAGAAATCTTTATCTTGCAGGTTATTCGATGCCTAAAACAAGCGAAGCGGTGCTGAAAAGAAGAACAAATATAATGTATGAGGCTTTCAATAAAGTTTTTTATAATTTTGAAATAAAAGACTTTTATGAAACCGAAATTGCATCAATGGGAATAATGAGAGCATATATGACAATTCCCTGCGATATGTATTTTACCATAGAGGCTAAAGCCAAAAGACTGGTAACAATGCTTCTCAGGATTTATAATGCAGAAGACAAAAAAATCACCGAAGCCATTGATTTCATCGGAAAAATTGATTTTGCGGTTGTTGCAAAGTCTGCGGTAGAAAGCGTATTCAATGAACTCGATATAAAGACCGATAAATGATTTATAAAGGAGGTAAATCAAATGAGCAAATCCTTAAAGAAAACTCTGTCAATCATTCTTACAGTTTTAATGATTGTGACAAGCGTACCTTTTGCCTTTGCGGCAGATCTTTACGGCGGAGGCTGGTGCGGTGCAAACGGAAATAACCTTATATGGAAAGTTTACAGCGACGGCACGCTGGAAATATCCGGTACGGGAAAAATGGCAGATTATGAAGAAGTAAATACTGCCCCGTGGTATACACAATACGGTGATTTTATAACATGCGTGGTTGTTGAAGACGGTGCTGAAAATATCGGCGAAAGAGCTTTTAAGGATCTTGTAAAGCTCACCTCAATCAGCATTCCTGCCAGCGTTACAAGTATAGAGGCTTATGCTTTTAAGAACTGTTCGGCTTTGACGGAAATTAACTATCACGGCAATGAAGATGAAATTCTGATTGATAAAACAGGAAATAAGATACTGATAAATGTTCTTAATCATTGGGGTACAAATCATACCTTCAATGTGGGTGACATTACTCAGTGGGGGTCATATCCTCAAAGCAAGGTAAACGATGAAACTCTTACGGCAATACTGGATGAAATGGCACCTGAATGGGATGAGTGGATAAGCTATGGCTATTATAGTGGTGAAAATAGTATATCAGGTTCAATGAAACCGGGCGATTGGATGAGATATATTGACATAACCTATGACGGTGAAAAATACAGAGGTGTCAGATTTACGCATTACAGACCGAAATATACTTTAGAATCTCTTGGTACATATTCATCATATCAGGACAATAACGGATATTATACCAACACCAATTATTGGTTCAGGTTTGAGCCTATCAATTGGCGGGTTCTTGACCCTGACACAGGTCTTGTTATATGCGAAACGATTATTGACTCACAGCCCTTCAGTAATACTCTTTACGGAAGGCAGCAAAACAGTCAGGTAATTAATATGTCCTATTATAACGATGCTTCATGCACAATTTTAGCATGCGATTATGAAACAAGCTCTATAAGAAAATGGCTCAATGACGATTTTTACAATACCGCATTTAGTGAAGCGGAAAAAGAAGGAATCAGTACAGCTACCGTTAATAATAATGTTTATTATAAATCAGATAAAATCTTTCTTCTTTCATTTGATGAATCAATAAACAGTGCTTACGGATTTGACTCAAGCCAGTCAAAATGTGATAAAGCAAGACGTACATATGGAAGTGAATATGCAAAAGCTCAAGGACTCGAAGTATCTGCTGCAGATTTTACCGGCTACTCTTCGTGGATTCTCCGGACCGGCGGCGGATACCGGTTTTTTGATAAAGTCAGACACGATGGTATGTCAATCTCCGTATCAGACTACGTTGAAGATACTTCTGACGGTGTTCGGCCTGCATTAACATTAACACTTAACCTTCTGCATAATATTGTGAAATATGAAGCGAAAGAACCAACTTGTACAGAAATCGGTTGGGATGAATATTCCACCTGTAAGGCAGACGGTTGCGAATACACAACTTATGCAGAAATCCCTGCAATGGGTCACGATTGGTCAAATAAAGACGGCATTTGTGATAACTGTGAATATGTTTGTCCTCACGAATGGAATGATGGCGTACTCACAAGACCTGAGAGATTAACAACAACCGAATGGGATGACGGCTATTACACTTATACCTGTGTTCTTTGCGGCACTTATTACCACGAAGCTGTTAAGAGAGCAGACTACACGGCATTTGAAGCTGTTATGACCGACTATATTGATATCGTTAACAATAAATCTGTTTTTGACAGCGTTAAGGATGAACTCAGCAGTATTTATCAGCAGAACACAGATGTTACCGGCGGAAACCGTATTGAAACCGAACAGGCAGAGGTTGATGCTGTTGTAAAGCTTCTCTCCGATAAGATTGATGTTATAAAACCAAGAATCGAAGACGGCACTGCTGTAAAGGCTGATTACACCAAAATCGACGGAACTTTTGCAGGTATCGACGAAGCTCTTGAAAATGCAACAATCAGCGAAGAAATGGCAAACGAGCTCTCTGACATCAAGGCACAGCTTGAAGTGCTCAAGGCAGATGAAAACACCTCAGCAGCTGACCTTATAAACAGCGGTCTTCTTGACAGAGCAGAAGCTGTTGCAGACACAATGGCTGACTGTGCAAAGGGTATTCACACCTTCTCAAAGTACGAAGTAACACAAGAAGCCGGGTGCGGTGTTGCAGGTAAGGAAGTTGCAGTTTGTGATAACGGCTGCGGTGCAACAGATGAAAATGAACTACCTGCTCTTGAGCATAACCCCACAAGTCACGATTGCAGAGGCTACTACTGCAGCGTCTGCAGGGAGTTTTACGGTGAACCTGCCGACCATAAGGATGAAGACGGCGACTGCCTGTGTGATTACGGCTGCGGATACGAATTTGAAAAAAACGAAGCCCCCTCTGATACCTGCGATCACATCTGCCACAGCAGTAACGCTTTTATGAAGCTCCTCTGGAAGATCATCAGCTTCTTTTTGAGACTTTTTGACATTCAGCAGTATTGCGATTGCGGAGTGCTTCACTACGATGCACCCATATTCGGATAAAATTCAATACAATATTAACTTACCGCCGGGGAATAAAATCCTCGGCGGTATTGCTGATATATACATTATTCTTTTATATACGGACAAGCAAACAAACTGCACAAAGCTTCTTTTACACACTTTTTTGCCCGAAAGCTTATATGATTATTTTGCATACAGCATTCCCACAATGGCATTTCGCACACCTGCGGGGAAGATTTTACACAGTACGCATAAAAATTTATAAGTCATCCCGATTGCATAAACGGGCTTTACCTTATTCCTGAGAGCAATTTTTGCTATATATTCACCTGCTTTTTCCGCAGACATTCCGTTTTCTTCATCCTTTTCCATTTTTGACACGCTTTCTGAGATTCTTCCCATATAAATATCGTCACCTGCAAAGGATTTGTTTCTTGCTCCGGTAAACCCTGTGGCAATATCACCGGGCTCTATTGCAGTCACCGTGATACCGAAGGGCTTCAACTCATTTCCCAGTGCAAAGGAATAGGATTCGGTTGCAGCCTTTGAGGCTGAATAATAGGCCTGAAAGGGGATGTGTGTAACTGCCGCAACAGAACTGATATTTACGATTCTGCCGCCGCCGTTTTTTCTCATAACTCCGATTACCTCTTTTGTTACATTGACCATGCCGAAAAAGTTTATATCAAATTGCATTTTTGCCTGAGAAAGCTCAGTGAATTCCACCGCACCTGAAATACCTGCACCTGCGCAGTTTATAAGTATGTCTATTTTTCCTTCTTTTTCTGCTACCGTAGTTACTGCATTACGGCAGGCTTTTTCATCTGTTATGTCGCAGGTGATATGAGTGACATTTTCAAGGGGAATATCTCTTCTGCTGAATTCATATACCTTTATTCCCATATCATTTAATGCTTTTGCCGTGCATCTTCCTATTCCCGAGCTGCCGCCTGTTACAACAGCGATTTTTTCTTTCATAAGCTGACCCCCTTTTTCATAATTTTAATATATACGTTTCCTCTTGTCAATCCGTTTGCAGGATGACAGAATTCAGTAAAAGGCATATTACAGAATCAGGTTATTTGTTTATATAATAAACACAGAAAGGATGATATTTATGAAGAAAACGTTGATTCTTGCGGCAGCCGTAATAGTGCTTGCAGGTCTTATTATCGGTGTGGGCACAGGTACTGCCGTTACAATTTTTTCCTCTCCCGAATATGCGCTTAAGCAGATAGAAAAGGACGTTTCCGAAAACGGAATTGATGCCCTTGAATTTTACCTCACGGGGGATGCTCTCAGTGTATGGGACACTGTGTCTTCCGTTACGGACAGCTCTCTTCTGAATTCTCTTCTTTCGATATTGGATACTGAAAACACCTTCGGAATGTTAAAATCCGAATTCAATGAGATTCAGTGGACATTTGACAGAATCGAAAATAAAAGAAAAGATTCCGCCGATGTTTTTCTTGATTTTAATTATGACGACAGATTTACGGGTGAATTGGAGTTCAGAATGACAAAAACAGACGGGCAATGGCTTATATCAGACCTTGAATTTCCCGTTTTTGAAAAAACTGAGTGGTAAAAAATCAATACAATTCAATTAAAAATCCGGTCTTCTTTGTTGCAAAAAATAACACAGTCTGTTATTATGTAGAAAAACAGCAAAGGAGACTTATTTATGTTTAAAGAATTGTGGAGCGCAAATCCTCCCGCACTTTTTGCCGTTATCTGCCTTATAGGTTATTTCTGGGGTATGGCAGTTGTATTTATCCTGAAGCCCCTGGAGAATGCCCAAAGCTTTTCAATAAAGCCTGTGGATAATGCAGGTAAAACAGAAATCCGTGTTTATTACGGCGGTATTTCCTTTGCTCTCGGAGCATTTCTGCTTTTCCTTACGCTGTCTCTGGGCACTGCATACTATTCTCTTGTGGGCGGTGTTATCTTTGCAACAACAGTGCTTACCACAAGAACAATATTCCTTTTTGTAGACAAGGGTTGGGGCTGTCCCTACACAAAGCTTGCAATTCCTGCAGAAAGTGCATTTGTGGTTGCCCTCTTAGTATGCTTCATCCTTTCAAGAAAATATATCTGATATGAAAAATCTGTATTTTGCCCCTCATCAGGATGATGAGCTTCTTAATACGGGGGTGCTTCTTCTTAAGGAAGCAAGGCTTTGTCCCGAGGATACTTATGTGATTCTCTGCACAGACGGCGGCAGCTCAGGAGTTATAAATGTGCTCGGAAACGGTGAAAGCTGCTTTCTTCATAAGGGACAGCACAGCTTTTCTCTTACAAGAAATGAATTTTCCCTTGCCCGCGACAGAGAATTTACGGATTCCTGCCGGACTCTCGGAGTAAAGAATGAAAATATCATTATTCATAAAAGCAGAGGACCTGACGGCGGGCTTACCGAAGAACAGGCTGAGCAGATAATTCTTGATATGCTGAAGCTTTTTCCTGACGAAAATATTTTCAGAATAAGAGCAGTTTCTCCACGGTTTTACGGCAGACAGAATCCTGACCATAAGGCGATAGGAAATGTATGCCTAAGGCTTTTCGGGGAAGGCTTGTTTTCTCAGCTGATTCTTGTGACAGACAGCAGCTTTGAAGGTAACTGCCGGGAAATATTCCCGGAAATTCTGTATAAAGAAATAAGAGCTGAAGCAGATGAGCCTGAAATAATAAAAGCCGCAGCGGATTGCTACGGTCTATGGGAGCCTGAAAAGGGCAGATATGCCATAGGGTGGCATTCCGTAAAGGGCGAATTTGAAGAGCTTATCATAAATCCCTGTATTATATATGAAGAAAAATCAATATGACAAAAAAGGACGGTGCCGTTATTTTCGGTTGCCGTCCTTTTTATCTCATCAGCTGTCAAGCGAAGCTGTAAGTTTAATAAATTCTTCAGATTTTCTGAATTCCTCCGACAGGGGGTATTTTTCTGTCAGAAGCTCTTTTACACGCCTTTGGGCAATATAGGTGCTGCCAAGACGGTGCTTGTCGAATTCCTTTCCTTCAAACATCACTGAATGCATAACGGTTATTCTGTCCATATTATCAAATTCCACAGCAAGGGAGCACATTTTTCTGAAGCTTTCGAGAGCCTTTTTTATGTTGCCCAGCTTAAAATATCTTACCCCGAGGTGACCGTAATTATAAATTACCGTGCACCACATTTTTCCGTAGTTCCCGTCATCATAAATAAAATTCAGAAATTCGAGCTCTTTAGTGAATGCCTGCAGCACCCATTCGTCAGGGAATCTTTCCTCATAGAAAAAATAATGAGAATAAACCGTATTAAGCAGTAAAAGCTGCTCTTCTATTGTGTTTCGTATGCCGTTATCATATCCGTCTTCATTTTTGTCTCCGAAGAAGCAGAACATCTCACGGCTGTCACGCATATCGGGCAATTCATCTATTATTTTTTTACAGTCATTGAATGTTATCCTGCCGCAGTTTTTGTCAACAAGACCTCTGTAAAATTCGATAATTGCTCTTTTTGCTTTGATTCTTATTCTGTCATCCGTGCAGTTATGCTGAATATTGTTATAAATTGCGTGAACCTCATTGTATACTGAATACTGATCTTCCGAAAAATGTACAAGGCAAGCAAGCTGTCTTATAAGAACCCTGAAATCATTGGGATATTTTTTCTTGAGCTCATCTACAATTTCAAGCATAAGTCTGCGGTCAGTGAGATTGTCATATTCCTTCAGCTTTTCTGTGATTTCTTTTTCATCCTCCGCTTTGTTTGCCCCCAAGAGCTCATCAATGCTGATTCTGAAAAAGCCTGCTATTTCGGGGAGCATTGTGATGTCGGGAAAGCTTTCGCCCCGTTCCCAGTGGCTAACGCTCTGGAAGGTAACTCCTAAAAATTCAGCGAGTGCTTCCTGGGTAAGCTCCTTCTCTTTTCTGAGTCTTCTGATGTTTTCAGCAAGGTATATTGTCATTTTTTTGTCACCTCATAAATATTAACTGACCGGTCTGAATTAATAATACTCTGTATAAGCAAATTATTCAATAAAATATCCTTTGAATATAATTCAAGCTCCTCTTGAATTTTTCAAGTACGCAGTAAGAAGCACAAGAAAACGGCTTCGCCGTACGCCTGCGGCGAAACGCTTTCGTATAGTCCATCGCCGAGGGAAGTTTACTTCCCGTTCGGCGGGACATATAATCTTTTTACTTTATAGGAAGGAATTTCCTATAAAGAAAAAAAACGGTATAAGCATATGCCTATACCGTTAAACTGAAAATTCAGAAATGCTTATTCTTCATCAAGAAAAACGAGGGGACAGGGGAATACCTGTTCGTTGCTTGTCAT
>JAZSNB010000130.1:0-3357 GCA_045536195.1 Acutalibacteraceae bacterium | reverse complement strand
CTCCTGCGCTATTGGAAGCGTAAGAGATTTCGCACTCTGCGGAGTGCGACAAGAGGCTCTGCCTCTTGACACCGTGAGCTTTTGAAAAAGCTCAAGCAAAACTTTTCCCCGGCACTCCCGTGCCGACATCATTCCCCAACTCTCCGTGAAGAACCAAAAAAAACACGATATTAAGTCTTCCGACCCGATATCGTGCTTTGTCCGATTGTATTTCAGCCCTGTCTTCAGATGCCGTAACGCAGTAATTTTTCAGAAATACTGTCTTGCGGGCATCAGACTGCTGCCGGCAGCTTGTATTATCAAAGGATTGCTTTTACGCTTTCTTTAAGAATCTCAAGACCCTTCATAAGAAGCTCGTCTTCAATTACAAGGGGAGGCATAAGCTTGAGAACATTGTTGTCTCTGCCCACTCTTTCAACGATAAGACCTCTCTTGAAGCATTCTGCAATAAGAGGCTTTGTCATATCGCAGTCGAACTTTGAGAAATCAACACCCCAGATAAGTCCCACGCCTCTGAAGGAGATGCGCTCATCAAGTGTGCAGACCTCATTTTTAAGGAAATCAGCTACTATACCGCCCTTTCTCTGAACTTCCTTTTCAACATTTTCTTCAACAACCTTGCGAAGACCTTCCTTACCTGCAATAAGAGAAAGCTGGTTGCCTCTGAATGTGCCTGTGTGCTCACCGGGAGTCCAGATATCAAGCTCGGGCTTGAAGAGAACAAGTGCAAGAGGCATACCGCAGCCGCCGATGGACTTTGAAAGAGTTACGATATCGGGAACGATGCCTGCCTTTTCAAAGGAGAAGAATGTGCCTGTTCTTGCGTTGCCTACCTGAATTTCATCAGCGATAAGAAGAATATCGTGCTTGGTGCAAAGCTCTCTCAATGCCTTCAGGAAATCTGCATCAAAAGCATAAATACCGCCGTCTGCCTGAACGCATTCGAGGATAACTGCAGCGGGCTTTTCAACGCCTGAGTGGTCATCTGTAAGAATTGTTTCCATATATGCGATGGAATCGAAGCCGCCCATCATATAGGGAGCGGGGATATGAGTTACGTTATTGAGGCACTGACCTGCACCGTCTCTTGATGCGGAGTCGGTTGTGAGAGAAAGAGCGCCAAGGGTCATTCCGTGGAAAGCACCCATGAATGCGAAAATATTTTCTCTTTTCTTAACCTTTCTTGCGAGCTTGAGAGCCGCTTCAACAGCATTTGTGCCTGTGGGGCCTGCAAACTGAATTCTGTAGTCAAAGCCTCTCGCCTTAAGGATGTTTTCCTGGAAATACTCAAGGAAATCTCTCTTGGGAGCAGTGTACATATCCATAGAATGAACGATACCGTCACTCTTAAGGTAGTCAACCATCTTTTCAATCATGGAATCGGGGTTGTGGCCGTAGTTGAGAGCACCTGCACCTGCAAAGAAGTCAACATATTCCTTGCCGTCTTCATCTGTCATAACCGAGCCCTTTGCCTTTGTGAAAACAGTGGGAAAGCTGCGGCAGTATGAACGGACATTGGATTCATAATTTTCAAATGCTTTTGTATTCATATAAACACTCTTTTCCTGAAATAATCATTTTATAACATTTTAGAGTATATCACAGCATTATTATAAAATCAAGATTATATACATAATGAATTTGCGAAAAAAATTCAAAACAGAACACTTTAAGAAAATTGTACTCCCTTTTTGAAAAATATTGTCGGTGTTGTTTATTGACTAAAGGGTAAGATATTGGTATAATCTGTAGATGTATGTAAATTCAGCAGATTATTTCAGAGGTACATAAAATGAAAAAAGCAATTACCCTTATAGTTTTATGCGTCCTTGTTTTTATGAGTCTTAATAATATTTCATATGCCGGAATTGATGTTTTCAATGCCTCAAAGGGAGATACCAATCTCAACGGTGAGCTTGACACCAAAGACCTGAGAGACATTCTGAGAGCCGCTTCGGGGCTTCACAGCTTCGGCAATTCCTCTTCATATATTTACGATATGAATTCAGACGGCACTGTCACCTCCTCAGACTTAAGATATGCTTTAAGAGTGAGAGAGGGCATCGACTTTCATCCCGACGATGTGAAGGAAGCCGAAAGAAGGATTGAAAGCATATCACAGCATCTTTCAACCGAGGAGCTGGACAGACTTATAAAAACCGTATGCAAATACGGCTCAAGGTCCATTTTCTTCCCCGAAAGCAATGAAGCAGCTCAGAAATTTATAGAAAAAGAGCTGAAAAGCTACGGCTACAAGGTAAAAAAACAGCCCTTCACATATGCAGGCTGCGACACGGCAAATATTGTAACCACCCTTAATGCCGAAGAAAAGCACAAGGAAATACTTGTTCTTTCCACCCATTTCGACTGCTGGGACGGTGTTCACGCGGCTATCGACAATGCCTCGGGGGTTGCCACGCTTCTTCACACGGCAAAGATTCTCAAGGAAAGCGGGATAGAATTCGACAAGGAAATCCGCATTGCCTTTTTCTCCGCAGAGGAGCTTGGCTATCACGGAGCATATAACTATCTTGAGCATCTTACTCCGAAAGAAAAGAGAAATACCTCAGTGTATAACATCGATATGACAGGTCCGTCAAAGCTTGGCGGAGGAAGATATATTGCGGTAAGCACGGAGCCTGTTTCGGGAAGCTATGTGTGGAGAGAAGCTCAGCATAATGAAATCAGCCTTGCAATAAGCAAAGCCCACAAAATTATGAATGGTGCCGGCGAGGAAAGATTCTATTCTCCCGTGGCAGCGGGCAGACACGATATTGTTCCCTTCAGAGAAAGCGGTATACCGTCGGTAACACTTTCCTGGCGAGGTATAAGAGAGGAAGCTTCCTACGGCTCCGACTATGACCTTGCTCCCCCCTCACAGATTCACACTCCCCTTGACACGATAGATAATTTCGACTTTGAAGCCTTCCACAAGACCACAGAGCTTTTCTTAGCATCTCTCGTTCTCGGCTTCACTGCAGAATAAAAATAAGCAGAAGAAGGCTTTTTCGGAGGGAATGTAACAGAGCTACATTGGAAAAGCCTCACAGGAACAAAAGCTGTTCCGTTAAAATCGCTTTGTTTTGAGGAGTTAAAATAAAGGGTTGCTCCCGGCACAGGATAATATCCCGTGTCGGGGAAAATACATTTTTATTACTGAAAAAATACAATTTATCGGTCTGATATAATTTCCCGAGCCACATAAAATTAACCTTTTCTTTGTAGGGGACGACGCCCTCGGCGTCCCGTTTTGCCACAAAAATAAATATGTTTGTATCGCTTATAAATATCCTCAAATCAGCCTCTTTTTTATTCTGTTACAGGTAATCTTTATTGTGATACAGGTGCTTCGCACGT
>JAZSNB010000134.1:0-2960 GCA_045536195.1 Acutalibacteraceae bacterium | reverse complement strand
ATTTTTGTCAACAATTATTACAAGTATACTTACAATCTTTTGCGAGTAAAATTGATTTTCTATGCCTTTATCGGGTTTTACTGATATTATCAGGCAGATCTAAAGTTTAATATATTTAATCAGAACAAAAAAATCCCCTGAAAAAGGAAAAGCCCGGCTGTTGCCGGGTTTTTCCTTTTGGGGAAGAGAAAATAAATAAAAGGAATAATCAAATTAAATCGCAGTTCTTACTGCAGGACTTATTTTATCAGCTTGTGTTTACAGATTAAGTGCAATATTGTGAACAAAAAATAAACTTTTTTAATATTTTCGCCACATAAAAACACAATTTTGCAATAGTCCGTCAATTTTTTATTTATTTGTCGTTAATTATTCCCCGAATTTGTCTGTGACTGCTGTTTGAGATAAGCATTTATAAATCCGTCGATTTCGCCGTCCATAACAGCATTAATATTACCGTTTTCAAAGCCTGTTCTGTGGTCCTTTGCAAGCGTGTAGGGCATAAATACATAGGAGCGGATCTGTGAGCCCCAGCCGATTTCCTTCTGCACACCCTTGATGTCTTCAATTCTTTCAAGGTGCTCTCTTTCCTTGATTTCAATAAGCTTTGACTTAAGCATTCTCATACAGACTTCTCTGTTCTGATGCTGGCTTCTTTCAACCTGACAGGAAACAACGATGCCTGTGGGATTATGGATAAGACGCACGGCAGATGAGGTCTTATTAACCTTCTGACCGCCTGCCCCCGATGCACGGTAAACCTCCATTGTGATATCCTCTTCACGGATTTCTACTTCAATGGTATCGTCAATTTCAGGCATAACCTCAAGAGAAGCAAAGGAGGTGTGTCTTCTTCCCGATGAGTCGAAGGGAGACACACGCACAAGTCTGTGAACACCCATTTCGCTCTTGAGATAACCGTATGCATTTTCGCCCTCAATAACAACAACAGCGGATTTAAGTCCTGCTTCGTCACCGTCGAGGAAGTCTACCGTAGTAAACTTAAAGCCGTGCTTTGTTGCCCACTGACCGTACATTCTGAAAAGCATCTGGCACCAGTCCTGAGCCTCTGTACCGCCTGCACCTGCGTGGAAGGTGAGAATTGCGTTGTTATTATCATACTGACCCGAAAGAAGAGTTTCAAGAGTGAGCTTTTCGATATCTGTTTTTACTCTTTCAACACCCTCGGTGCATTCGTCTATCATACTCTCGTCTTCTTCCTCATCGCTCATTTCAATGAGAGTGAGAGTATCGTCATAGTCTGCAACAAGATCTTCATATTTCTTAACTTTATTTCTCAGAGCGGAAAGCTTCTGAAGCACCTTATTTGAATTTGCAACATCATTCCAGAAGGCTTCGTCTGCAGTCTGCTTTTCATATTCTGCAATTTCTTCCTTTACGCTGTCTATGCTGAGAGCTTCTCTGAGTTCTTTAAGAGGAGTTTCCTGTTCAAGCAAAGCAAGTCTTAATTCTTCATACTGAAGCATATATTTCACCTCAAATAATAATTTTTACACATACTAATTAATTATATAAAAAATATATATAGATGTCAAATATTTTTTGATTTATGCAACAAATAATAATATTATATTTTTTGTTGAAATTTTAAGACTTTTTGTATAAAATATAAAATAGAATATTATAACCGAAATAAACGGGAGAGAAGCTATGAGATTCAAAGACGTACAGTGCGAATACTGTAAAAATATTTTCAGAGAAAACGATGACGTTGTTGTATGTCCCCAATGCGGCTCGCCTCACCACAGAGCCTGCTGGAATGAAAAGGGCAGCTGTGCAAACGAAGAACGCCACGAGGATGGCTTCGAGTGGAAGCTTCCCGAGCATCTGAAGACAGTTCCTGCGGCAAAGCCGAGGGTTATTGCCCCCTCAAAAGCGGACTACACCTTTCAGAACGGAGAATCTGCCGTCACCTGCCCCCACTGCGGTGCATTGAATTACGGCTTTGATGCCCTGTGTATGCAGTGCAAAAAGCCTCTTTATTCCGACGGCAAAAACTATACCCCTGAGGAAGACGGCAGGGAAAACGCGGCTCCTCTCTCGGGAGAAGCACTTTATGAGTTTTTCAGAAAATACGGCGGTCTTCGTCCCGGAACAGAGGTAAACGGGCATACGGCAGCCGACAATGCGGAATACATCGGAAAAAATTCAGGCAAATTCATAAGAAAGTTTGCAATAATCGAACGCTTTAACCGTAAGTTTTCCGTATCAATATGGGCATTCATTCTCGGCCCCATATGGTTTTTCTACAGAAAGCTCTTCAAAGAAGGTCTTCTTTTCCTTCTTGCAATGCTTGTTCTTTCCGCAGCGGGAACCTACTGCTCCCTTACAGAGCCAATGAAGGTTTATCTCAGAAGCTCTGCCCAGGTGGTTCGTGAGTTTTATGAAGAAAGCGAAGAAGCACAGGAAATCTCCGACGAGAAGTTTTTGCAGGCACAGGGTAAAATAGACGGCTTCTATGAAACTTATCAGCAAAGTGAATTTTCCGGTAACGACAAAATTAAATACACCTGCTCTGTAGTGATTTCCTATATAAATCTCTCATTGTCTATGGTTATGGCACTTTGTGCAGATATGCTTTACAAGAAAAAAATCAAAAAAGATATCGGAAATATCAAAAAGCAGCATAACAGCGAGGCTGAATATAAAGCAGCCCTTAAAAGCAAGGGCGGAATTTCGGTTCCCGGCACGGTTATTGCAGTCATATCAACACTTATTATTTCTCTGACAAATTTCATCCCCGCAATTTTAGCATTCTTAAATATGCTTTGATATAAGAAAATCTTTCTGAAAAGGAGTTTTATCAATGAAGGTTACAAAAGCTATTATTCCCGCAGCAGGTCTCGGCACAAGAGTTCTCCCTGCATCAAAGGCAGTTCCCAAGGAGATGCTCAACATTGTTGACAAGCCCGCAATCCAGTATCTTGTTGAAGAATGCG
>JAZSNB010000071.1:0-2768 GCA_045536195.1 Acutalibacteraceae bacterium | reverse complement strand
TAGTAACACGACCTTGTTTCCCTTTCGTTGGGAAAGTATCATTTCTTCGTTCATCTTCCTCTGGTTGTATTTCAGTTCCTCTATTCTATCTTTACCTAAGACTTCGTAAGCATCAACAATAAAAGGGTCAATCTTACGCATGTCATTTATATAATCTAAAGCATACTCCGAGAACGGTTCTTCGATTTCGGAAAGAAGTTTTACCATTTTTCTGCGCTTGTCCTTAACAGAACGGGCAGTTCTGATAATTTTCATCTTCTCGTCATTTTCATCATAGCCGCATTTTGTAAAAGTTGGATTGAAGAAATGGCACTCCTTGTACCATTCAGTTATTAGTATGTCTGATTGGTATTGGTTCTGCACCAACACTTCGTTAATGTCATTATCTATAGCAAACCAATTCTTTGTAAAGTCTTCATATTGGTATTTACGGAAAGGTAAAGTTTCCAGAACTGCACCAAAAGCGAAACGACTTTCCTTATTCTCTGCACTATTATATAAGGTCTGAATTGTTTGGTATGCGAACTCATGAGCCGAGATTTCCCATTCGATTTGTTCTCTGCTCTTAGCTATGATTTCGGGATTTACTCTATAAATATGAGTAGCCGAGTTTATGCCATTACGAAAACGACCACATATCTGTATGCAGTCCGTATCAATGTCAAGCATGGAGTGTTCGGCATTGTATGGGTCAGTAATCATTACCAAGTCTGGTTTATATGGTAGCTCCAAATCAAATGCAGTGTAAAAACGACCTGTGAAGAAGTTGTATTTCTTCATGGTTTCTGCACTCCATTCAGTATAAGCATTGGTAAAGCCATATTCATTCTTAAGCTTACTGCGACTTTTCGGAGCGCAATATACGGATGCATCCAGATTGAAATGCTTGATTAGGGAGTAGATTTCAACCACTGAATTAAGGAAAAAACAGACGGTTTCATTGTGGCTTTCCAGATATTGACCAACCGCTTTAGCTATATTATAGGTATGGGTTACTATTATATCCTGTCGATAGTCATAATCGGCAGTAACTTCTATAATCTCAAAATGGTTTTCTTCAAATCGTGGGTCACTGAATCCGATTGGAGTAGCGGACACCAAAGCTTTGTGATTAAATCGGAAAAAGTCATTCATCGGCATAACCATATCGGGTCTATAATCAACATCTTTAATTAATTGGTGGCACTCGTCTTCAAGCAAGAAGAAATCGGAATAGATGTTGATATTGCACTTCTCACAAGCTGATTTCACTTTGCTAAAGCTTTCTGGAGTAGTCATAATCTTACGGATGCGATTCTTTCTTATATAATTGCAGATTTCGCTAACCGTAACCTTTTCAAAGACACCGAACAGAGGGTATTTCTGCTTTTCTTTTTTGCACTTTCCAACAATCACAGGAACGTTAGGAACTATGATAATGGAACTTCTGTCTGTTTCAAGTTCCAAAGTAGTAGCACCACAGCCTGGTATTCTCTTTGATAAGATGCAGTTTGACGGAATTTTATTCATTACGTCTGATAAGTATTGTCCTTTAGCTAATGTTATCATAATCCTTTTTCATTTAAATAGTCCATAAAATCATCGCTTCTTCTAATGCTGAAAAACAGCTTTCCGAATTTGAATAATCCTCTCAACTTTACGAAAGCCTGTGTTTCTCTAAGAAAAGGTATGCAAGCAATGTTACATTTCTGCTCTACCAATTCCTTGACCTTGCTTTCCTGTTCATCCTCAATGCTGAATCTTGGAATGTCAGACGGAAACACACCGAAGTCTTCATAGTCGCCTGTTTGCAGGTAGTTCAGAATCCATTGCCAACTGCTTTCGTTTAGTTGGTATCTAATTCCTGTAACTCCTTGACTGCTTATCCAAGCTTCATCCTCAACACGGATATTCAGTTGTTTGCCCTGCTTCATTAGCAATTTGACTTGTCGATGTGCGGCTTCGTTGTCGTAGGCTGGTGGAAATGTTATTTCTTGCATGTAGTAGAAATTAGAGAGGGAGAAAGGTTCTCCCTCTTTGGTTAGTGATTAGGCTGCTTTCATTGCTTCATTGATGATAGCTTCAATTTCTTTTGTTCGCTTCAAACAGAACTTAAATTCCTTACGAAAGCCAACTTGGAATGTAGCACATACATAGCTTTCTTCTGAATTTGGTGTAAAGTCCTTATCAAATCGGCATCTGAAAGGTGAGTTCATGAATTGGCGGAACAGCTCAATTCTTGGGTCTGATTCCGATGCTTCAAGTGGATGTTCTTCTGCCTTATATCCACCCAAGCAACCTACCATTTTCGGATTACGCATTGAACAAAGCATTTTCTCTACCAACATGAAATCAGCATAAGTCTGATAATTGAAGGAGTATTTGTAGTTGTTTTCAAAAGTCATTTGTACGTTCATGTAAAGACAACCTTTGATGTTTTGGAACTTAACTTCTACCGATGACGGTATTCTAATAAATGCGTTGAACAAATTGTCTACTACTTGTTGGTCAACTGCTGTGTTCTTGGCTACTATTTCTTCACCAAATACCTTTGTAAAATCAATAATTTCTTTCATATTCTTGTTGTTTTTTTCTCGGTTATTTACTTCATTAACTTTTTCTGAGTTGTTTTCTTTTCTTTCCATATTCTTTGAATTTTAATTGTTTGATGATTCTTTAATTTTGTCATTCGGTAACTACTAAAGCTATGCGCAACTTGCTTGTTTGTTTCCTTTTGACACTGCAAAGATATGGGGGAAATTATGGGTAGCCAAGGAATTTAGCCGAAG
>JAZSNB010000102.1:0-2505 GCA_045536195.1 Acutalibacteraceae bacterium | reverse complement strand
TATTATTACTTCCGTGATTGAAGATTATAAATCCGGCAAAATCTCTTATGCAGAAGCTGAGTTCAATGCACGAACAAGGATTTATCAATCTGTAAATCCTAATTTTAATCCCAGTGTAGAATATATGAAAGATCCTCTTTCGAGAGATATTCCGTCAGTTGATAATAGCTTGTTTATTCTTGCAAGAAAGTTGCTGTTAAACGCATAACTCAAAAATCCTTGTACCACTAAAGGTACAAGGATCAGCTTGTAGCAAAACCCCGTTTTCCATGAGGAAACGGGGTAAAATAATGCCAAAAAAGCGAAAAAGTGCAGAAAAGAGAGTAAAACAAACAACCTCCAAACCTATGAATTGCATATTTTTTCAGGTTCATAGCAGCAAATTTGAGCTTGACCCATTTTGTGACCTGAGCCAAGCCTCGATATTGAGTATACCGCATAGCGTGTTTTTCTTTCGCATCTGCAAATACTCTCTCTATTGTTTCTTTTCTTTTGTCGTATATCTCCCTTATTGAGGGTGTATGCCTGTAATCCTCGGCAAGATCAATATACTTACTCCAGATGTGTATCGTCACAACCTTCTGACAGCTTTTACTATGTGTACATCTGTCTTTTGACGGACAGCTTTCACAGATGCATCTGTCACTCTTGTATTCCCTGTAGCCTTCTCTGTTTGTTGTGGAATACTTCAAAATTTGATTTTCAGGACAAATTACACAGTCATAATACTCATCATAAACATATTCGTGCGGTCTGAAAAAGCCGTCTTTTCCCATAGGCCTCTTATACGGCATTGACATTATGCGATTGTCGTCGGTGATTTTCTTGCAGATCCAAGGAGTTTTGTATGCAGAGTCCGCAGCTATTACTTCTATTTCCGGATGCTTCTCTGTCAACTCATCATAAAGTTTGTCGAAGGCTACGCTGTCGTGTACGTTTCCGGGATTTACGGTTACTCCCATAACATAGCCATACTTGTCACAGCCTGTTTGCGCGGCATATGCAAAGCATTTTTTATGCTCTCCCTTGTGGAAAACACCACATTCAGGGTCGGTTGTTGATTCGAGTATTTCCTTGTTTGCAGGCGTAGACGGTGTGTCATCATCGTCGTCATTTTTATCCTTCAAGCTCTTTTTGCCATGTGCTTCTCTGTCAATACCCACTTCCTCACAAAGCTTAGCTTCGTAGATTTTAGCTGCTTCGGGAACAGCTTTTTTTATTGCTTTTTTCATATTTGCATTTGCTTTTATGTGCGTTCCGTCTATAAATACCGATTCCGGGGACAGATAACCTGCTTCTTCTATTTCGGACAGAATCCATTCAAACACACTGTCGATCACCTCAAGACTGTATCTGTGCTTAAAATTTCTTGATACGGTTGAGAAATGTGGAATTGGCTCGTTAAGCGAATATCCGAGAAACCATCTATAGGCTATATTCATCTGTATTTCCTCATGGGTTCTCCGCAGTGAGTTCAATCCATACAGATGCTGTATCAGCACCATTTTAAACAGCACTACCGAATCCACATTCGGTCTGCCGTTGTCCTTACAGTACAGTTCATCTGTTATTTCGTATATTCTCTTGAAATCTACTGCTTTTTCTATTTTCCTCAGCAGATGATTCCTTGGTACTAGCTCGTCTATGCAATATATTTCCACTTGATAGCGGTCTTCTTTTTCTTTGTTTAACATCTTTTTCACCCACTTGCTATTATACCACTTATATGTTAAAAAGTCCACCCTGCGGTGGACTTTTTCGACAGACTGTGAAGCCACCCTGGTGGGTGGCTTCATATGTTTTGTGTATGGACTCATTCGTTAATACAATGAAGCATTGAAAGCGGAAATTGTGCATTTATTCCCTTAAAACGAGGGCGTTTTTAAGGGAAAGTTCGCTAGTTTAAGGGAAAGAAAACATATTTTTTCAAAACCTCTTGACTTTTTCGCCGTTTAGAGTGATATATACAAGCACTCGGAGGTGAGCGTATGAACAAAAAACAAGGGGCGGCAGAGCGTGATTACCGCCTGGTAAAAGCCGTTTTTATGACATTGCGCGATAAAGGAATCATCACGGATGCAGAGCTTTCGGCACTTAAGAAGGAGTGTGTCCGCAGGCTCAAGCCGATGGTAGGAGAATTGGAGGTGAACAGCATTGCCGAAGAGAAAGGTTACACAGGTTGAATTTGCTCCCCGACTTGGGGACTTCGGTCGAGCTCCTACGGCAAAGCTACGAGTCGCAGCCTACGCTCGTGTGTCCACCGAAAAGGAGGAACAGGAGCACAGCCTGGAAGCGCAAACCGATTACTTTGAAACCTATATCAAGGAGAACCCACGATGGGAATTCGTAGGACTTTATGTGGATGACGGTATCTCTGGTCTTTCCTATCATAATCGTGACGGCTTCAATCGTATGGTCGCAGATGCCGTTGACGGAAAGATCGACCTCATTATCACCAAGTCCCTCTCCCGCTTTGCCCGTAACACCGTGGACGCTCTTATGACC
>JAZSNB010000023.1:0-11058 GCA_045536195.1 Acutalibacteraceae bacterium | reverse complement strand
TACATCCACAACTTCGTTGTGATTACATTCCGTCTGATGACGGATTACATACAAGGCTTCGTCTTGATTTTTTATAGTTAAGTTGGTATAATTCTTTCAAGAGGTGATTATATGAAAGATAATCCGTTAATGAAATATTCTGAACAGCTTGCCATTGAAATTGAAAAGCTTTGCAAATCATTAGATAAAAAAGATAACTCAAATACCATTTTTCAAATTCCAAATCTTCTTCAAGTGTATTTGCTAATATTTCTGAAGCACAATATCCTCAAAGTCTTCCCGATATGCTTTCTAAATTTAAAATTGCACGAAAAGAATGCGTTGAAACTGAAAGTTGGCTAAAACTTTTATATTCAGCAAACGCAATTGATGAAGAAACATTCAAAAAACAAAGAAATCTTTGTGGTGGAATACAGAGAATGTTAACATCGTCTTGTATTACTATTGAAAAGAAAATGTAATAATTTTAACTTGTTGCTAATTTGAGCTGTAAACACAAAAATCAACAAGTTTATGCTTGTCGATTTTTATTTTTTCCGGGAGTTGTTTTTGTTTTATTGTCTTAGTTTTTTAGCGGGGAGGGCTTGTTGTGAATGAAAAAAGAAAGGTTGTTATCGTTGCTTTTATAACCGGTGTTCTTGCTTTTGGTTTTGCAACTCTTTTAATTTTGGTGCTGTTTGATAAAATTGTACCCCGGGAAGCTATCCCGGAAGAAACAACCGTGGGAGAAGTGCTCCCGTCAGAACCTTCTGTTGAATTTGCTTCTGCTCCTTCAAATGATAATATTTCTTCTGAAAGCACCACTTCGGGTGAAGTTGTTGTAACTGTTTATGTGCCTGTTTCGGATGAACATAATAATGAAGAGAATGATGCAAATAATAATACCGGAATTATTCTCAGAGACAACAGCTTTTATGTTGTTTCTTCAACTCCTGATTCAGCAGGACTTGTAATGCGTTCTGCTGCTTCTGCTGCATCAGAAAAACTCGGTATTCTGCCTGAAGGAAGCCGGGTCTATGTTTATTCGGACGATCCATCCAATAAAACCGGTTATGTAAGAGTTCTTGCAACACAGGGAAACAGTGATATACATTGTTATGTGCTGAAACAATATCTCACTTTTGAAAGTGAGTTTACAAATAACGATAACTCTGAGGGGACTCATATCAGATATGTTTCATTCAATACCCCCGGTCATGAAGGGGTTAATCTGCGTTCTGACCCATCATCGTCTTCAGAGAAGATATGCACAATTAATGAGGGGGAGCAGGTCAGAATAGTTTCAGGTGCTGCATCACAGAAAGGCTATGTTCAGGTCGTTTACGATCATCCTCATGCAGGTGAGCTTTTCCAAGGATGGGTGCTTGAAGAGTATCTTGTAAAATAATGAATTCCGGCATTCCGTTTTTTTGCGGAGTGCCGCTTGTTCTATTGCGGAAAATTATGTTAAGATTCAGATTTACGGGGTGAAAAATATGTCATTATCTATAAAACAACAGGAAAATATCGAAATATTGAAAAAAGAAGCAGCCCTTATTTTTTCTGAGGATTATTCGGGACATGATTACCTTCATACTTCAAGAGTGCTGAGCAATGCCGTGGCTCTGCATTCTAACGAGGGCGGTGATCTTTATATCATTGAGCTTGCCGCTATTCTTCATGACTTTGATGATGTAAAAATATCGCCCGAAACAAGTTCCGGTATGAAAAATGCAGAAAGAATGCTGAGAATTATCGGTGAAGACGAAAATACAGTTAGAATTGTTAAGAATATTATTGAATCAGTGGCATTCAGTAAACAGTGTGATGCACAAAGTATAGAGGCTAAGATTGTCCAGGATGCTGATCGGCTTGATGCTATCGGAGCGATAGGAATCGCCCGTTGCTTCGCTTATGCCGGCAACAGGAAGAATCCGATATATTATGACAGTGATTTTATTAAGGATAAAGAGCACGGATGCGATTCTGCTGTCGCACATTTTTTTCAGAAGCTATTAAGGATAGAAGAAAGAATGCAGACACAGACAGGAAGGCTCCTTGTCCAAAAGAGAAGTGAATTTCTTAAAAATTTTCTCATGGAGCTATATTCCGAATTAAATGAAAATACTGATATGATTTTTTCGGACAGTATTTAAGAATAATAATATATTATGTGTTATCCTTGACTTATAATAATAAAATGTTGTATTATATTATGATGAAAAAATATCTTCGGAGGGAAATATGGCAAAAAAAGCGGATTACGGCAATGAAAGCATAGTTGCCCTTAAAGGCGCTGACAGAGTAAGAAAAAGACCTGCTGTTATTTTCGGTGACGATGGGCTTGAAGGCTGTCAGCATTCTGTTTTTGAAATTATCTCCAATTCAATAGATGAAGCACGTGCAGGATACGGCAACAGAATCGTTGTCACACGTTTTCTTGATAACTCAATTGAGGTACAGGACTTCGGCAGAGGCATGCCCGTTGATTTCAATGCTAAGGAAAACAGATATAACTGGGAGCTTCTATTCTGCGAAATGTATGCAGGTGCTAAATATAACAATAATGACGGAAGCAGTTATGAGTTTGCTCTGGGACTCAACGGATTGGGTTTATGCTCAACTCAGTATGCATCTGAATATATGGAGGCGGAAATCCATTCCGACGGATTCTGCTATAAACTGGAATTCCGAAAAGGAGAAAATATAGGCGGACTTAAAAAAGAGCCTTATGATAAAAAAGATACGGGAACGAGAATCCGTTGGAAACCGGATCTTGATGTCTTTACTGATATTTCCGTTCCTCTCGAATATTATCAGAATATTATGAAAAAACAGGCTGTTGTAAATAACGGAGTCCGTTTTGTCCTGAAAAATCAGCTGACAGAATCAAGATTTGAAACCTATGAATACAGATATGATAACGGTATCGTTGATTATCTCGGAGAGGTTATTGACAATAAAGGTATAACACCTGTTCAGTTCTGGTCCTGTGAGAAAAGCGGAAGAGACAGAGAAGATAAGCCTGAATATAAAGTCAAGGTTTTTGCTGCGCTTGCCTTTTCAGATAAAATGTCAATGAAGGAGTATTATCATAATTCAAGCTTTCTTGAATACGGCGGTGCTCCCGATAAAGCGGTAAAAAGTGCTTTTGTTTCTCAGATAGATGCTTATATGAAGCAGAACGGAAAGTATAATAAAACAGATTCCAAGATATCATTTCAGGATATTGAAGATTGTCTTGTTCTTGTTGTTTCATCATTTTCAACTCAGACCTCATATGAAAATCAGACTAAAAAAGCTATAAATAACAAGTTTATACAGGAGGCAATGACTGCTTTCTTCAAGCACCAGCTTGAAATTTATTTTATAGAGAATAAGCTTGATGCCGATAAAATCTGTGAAAGAATTCTTATAAATATGCGTTCTCGAGTACGTGCAGAGGCAACAAGAGTCAATGTTCAGAAAGCACTTTCAGGCGGAAATGATATGCTTAACCGCATCGAGAAGTTTGTTGACTGCCGTAGCAAAGATGTCAATGAACGTGAAATATTCATAGTGGAAGGTGATTCTGCTCTCGGTGCATGTAAGCAGGCAAGAGATTCTGCCTTCCAGGCTGTAATTCCCGTAAGAGGTAAGATTCTTAACTGCCTTAAGGCGGATCTTGCAAAGGTGTTCAAAAGTGAAATCATCACCGACCTTATCAAAATTCTCGGATGCGGTGTTGAGGTTTCGGGAAAAGCAGTTAAGGGAATTCCCGAATTCAATATTGATAATCTGAGATGGAACAAGGTTATTATCTGTACTGATGCTGATTATGACGGCTTTCAGATAAGAACACTTATTCTTACAATGATTTATACTCTTATGCCTTCGATTATCAAAGCAGGAAAGGTGTATATTGCAGAATCTCCCTTGTATGAAATCACGTCAGGAAAGCACACATGGTTTGCGTATACCGAAAAGGAGAAGCAGGATGCTCTTGATGAAATAGGAGATGCTAAATACACTGTGCAGCGTTCAAAGGGACTCGGTGAAAATGATGCGGATATGATGTGGATGACTACTATGAATCCTCTCAGCCGCAGACTTATAAGAATTGAACCGGATTTTGATCCTGTTGCTATCGCAGATAAATTTGATCTTCTTCTCGGGGACAATCTGCAGGGAAGAAAAGAACACATCGCTGAGAACGGACATCTTTATATTGATATGGCTGATATCAGCTGAAAGGAATTGCTATGGCAAGAAAGAAAAAAACAACTGAAGATGAAAACAAGGCTCTTTCGCCAATGGATCCGAATGCGCATATTGCGGGAGCGGGTGAAGTCGCAAATCAGTATATAACAGAAACTCTGGAGCTTAATTATATGCCCTATGCCATGAGTGTTATCATGTCGAGAGCAATTCCCGAGATTGACGGCTTCAAGCCTTCTCACAGAAAACTGTTATATACTATGTATAAAATGGGGCTTCTTACGGGTGCCCGCTCGAAATCAGCAAATATAGTCGGCGCAACTATGAAGCTTAATCCTCACGGAGATATGGCAATTTATGAGACAATGGTCCGACTCACTAA
The DNA here is from genome assembly GCA_045536195.1 of Acutalibacteraceae bacterium. Classification (GTDB taxonomy): domain Bacteria; phylum Bacillota; class Clostridia; order Oscillospirales; family Acutalibacteraceae; genus RUG806. Next base: position 6,500 of record JAZSNB010000023.1, on the reverse strand, counting down.
GGGTAATGAAGCTCTTTTACATCCTTATGTTGATTCAAAGGGTAACTTCGGTAAGGCATATTCAAAAAATATGCAGTTTGCCGCATCCCGATATACTGAAGCAAAATTAGCTCCCATCTGCTCTGAGCTTTTTGCGGATATCGATAAGGATGCAATAGATTTTGTGCCTAACTACGATAATACTATGCCCGAACCTGTGCTTTTCCCTGTAACATTTCCCAGTGTTCTTGTTAATTCAAATTCGGGTATTGCAGTCGGAATGGCTAGTAATATATGTTCTTTTAATCTGAAGGAAGTATGTGAAACCACAATTGAGCTCATAAAAAATCCTGAACACGATTGCACTGAAACTCTGAAGGCTCCTGATTTCAGCGGCGGCGGCTCCTGTATTTATGATCCTGTGAAAATCAGAGAAATATATTCAACAGGCAGAGGCTCCATACGTGTAAGAGGAAAGTGCAGTTATGATAAAAAGAATAATTGCATCGATATTACCGAGATTCCTCCTACAACCACATGTGAAGCAATAATAGATAAGGTTATTGAGCTGGTAAAAGGCGGGAAATTCCGTGAAATAAGTGATATAAGAGATGAAACTGACCGTTCAGGACTTAAAATAACCATTGATCTTAAAAGAGGTGCTGATGCTGATAAAGTAATTCAGATGCTTTATAAACGTACTCCTCTTGAAGAGCCGTTTCCCTGTAATTTCAATGTTCTTATAGGCGGAACACCTATGACTCTCGGTGTGGGTGATCTGTTGAACGAATGGATTGCGTTCCGAACCGAATGTGTGAAGAGAAGAACGTATTTTGAACTGAAAAAGGCAAAAGACAGGCTTCACCTTCTTAAAGCACTTCAGAAAATACTTCTTGACATTGATAAGGCAATTAAGATTATCAGACAGACCGAAGAAGAAGCTGAGGTTGTTCCGAATCTTATGATAGGCTTCGGTATTGATGAAATCCAGGCTGAATATGTAGCAGAAATAAAGCTAAGACATCTTAACCGTGAGTATATTCTCAAACGTCTTGAGGATATTGAAAAGCTTGAAAAAACAATTGAAGACCTTGAAGATATTCTTAACAGCAAAAACCGAATCAAAAAGGTGATTATTGAAGAGCTTAAAAAGGTAATAGATAAATTTTCTATGCCCAGAAAGACCGATATAATTTATGAGTCAGAGCTTGAGGATACTGCAGACGATGAAGAAATTCCCGATTATTCGGTAATGGTATTTTTTACCAAAGAGGGATATTTCAAAAAAATATCACATCAATCCTGGCGAATGGGTAATAATCATAAGCTGAAAGAAGGAGACGAGGTTGTTCTCTCTATGGAGGCTATGAATAATTCAGAATTATTGTTTTTTACAAATAAAAACCAGTGTTATAAATCCAGAATATCTGATTTTGACGAGTGCAAGGCCAGCTCCTTAGGTGACTTCGTTGCTGCAAAGCTTCAGATGGACGAAGGGGAAACAGCAATTTATGCCTGCGTTGTAAGTGAATATACGGGATATATTCTTGTTTTCTTTGAAAACGGTAAGGTTGCGAAGATAGATGTTTCTTCTTATGAAACAAAAACTAACCGTAAAAAGCTTATAAAAGCATATTCTGATAAGTCTGCTGCTGTAGCATTCAGATATATCAAAGAGGATGGCGAATTTGTTATTTCAACATCCGCTTCCCGTTATCTGTGTTTCAATTCCGGAGCAATAGCTTCAAAAGCAGCAAAGGATACTCAGGGTGTTGCCGTTATGACATTGAAAAAGGGACACAAGGTAACGCAGGTTGAAGATTTTAAGGACGGTCGTTTTGTCAAGCCTGCCCGTTACAGAGCAAAAACACTGCCGGCTGCAGGTGCTCTTCTTTCCGCAGAAGATCAGGGTGAGCAGCTTACCCTTGCTTAATATATAAAATAATTGAAAGGATAGTAATTATGAGTCCTCTTCTTAAAAGAAAAAACGGTATTATCGATGATAAATACCTGTTAAGAAAGTATTGTGCCATCTCTGCACTCATATCATTCGGTATTATGATGGTGATATATCTTTTCCACGGAAACTCCCTGTGGTTTGGCGACCACACAGTTTTACGTATGGACCTTTATCATCAGTACGGACCTTTATATGCCGAAGTATACGACAGACTTACCTCCGGAAGCAGTATGGTCTATTCGTGGACATCGGGTCTTGGCGGTTCATTTTTAGGTAATCTTTTTAATTATTGCAGCAGCCCCTTTGCCCTTGTTATGCTTATTCTCGGTCATAAGAATATGCCTGAGGCTATTGCAATAATGATAATGTTAAAAGCAATGCTTTCTGCAACAAGCTTTACTTACTATGCGAATAAGTCCAACGGTGATGTGAGAAAAGAAAGCATATTGTTTGGTTTGTTGTATGCCTTTTCCGGATATTTCGTTGCATTTTCATGGAATATTATGTGGCTTGATGCCGTTGCTGTATTTCCGCTTGTAATGCTGGGCATTGAAAAAATAATTCAGTATAATAAGCCCGGTCTTTATATCGTTACACTGACATACACAATGATTACAAACTACTATATGGCATATATGGTTTGTATTCTCTCGGTTATGTATTTCCTTTATTATTTCTTCGGAAGATATGAGCTTTCTTCTCTCATATTCAAAAAGAAAGCTGAAGAAACACAGGAAGCTCCTGCTGAAGCGACGGCTGCTGTTTCGGGTGAAGCTTCTCGTGAAGAGCCGGCAGCCGTTGAGTCGGAAGCCGTTGAATCAAACACTGCTGATGAAGAATTTCAGCCTTTTGATAATGTTCAGACTGCTGAAAATACAGCAGAAGCCGAAAGCAATGATTCTGAAAGTGTAAATACGGTTGCTGCTTCAGTATCAGATGAAGCATACACAGAAAATATTGATGAAATTAAAGAAGCACAGCCCAAAAAAAAGTCAAAGAAAAAGAGTGAGTCCGGAATCCGTGATAACCGCTTCTGGGTGACAGGATGGTCCTTTGCTCTTTCCTCAATTCTTTGCTTTATGCTTGCTGCATTTGCACTTATTCCTGTGTATTTCTGTTTACAGTCCTCATCTGCAACTGCTGATACTTTCCCTGAAAATGCCCATCAGTATTTTGATATTTTTACATTTATAACAAACCACTTCCCGGGAATTGAACCCACTATAAGAAGCAGCGGTGATAATGTTATTCCTAATGTATACTGCGGACTTATTACTGTAATTCTTCTTCCATTCTATTTCCTTTCTTCAAAAATACCCGGCAAGCAGAAGGTTGTTTCCGCTGTTTTGCTTTTTGCATGTCTTGCCGGTTTTGCACTTAATTATTTTAATTTTATCTGGCACGGTCTTCATATGCCAAATGATCTTCCTTACCGTTGGTCTTTTGCATATTCCTTCTTCCTGTTGATTATTGCCTATAAGTCTTTCAGAAATATTGATGAGTTTTCTAACAAGGCATATATCGGCATGGGCTTTGCGGTGATGAGCTTCCTTGTGCTTGTAGAAAAAATAGGTATTCCCAATGCTGATACTCTTACAATAATTCTCGGTGTCGTATTTGCCTTGCTTTATATTGCAATTTTTGGTATGATGCGTTCTCCGAGATACAGAAAAAGTGCTGTTGTCGGTCTTTTGTTTTTCACAGTTGTGCTTGAAATTGTTGCTGCTGACGCTCCAAAAATGGTTATGCAGCAGAGTAAAAAAGCTTATACCTCAGACTATGAGTCATACCTTGAAATTCAGGAGAATACAGAGAGTGAAGATACTGAGCTCTTCTACAGAACCGAGCTTGCTAAATTGCGAACAAGAATGGATGCTTCCTGGTACGGATATAACGGTGTGTCAATATTCTCATCTATGGCATATGAACATACCGCAAAAACTATGGAAGACCTTGGTTTGTTCGGAAATAATATAAACAGCTACACTTATTATCCGCAGACACCTATCTTTAATTCTTTGTTCTCAATTCGTTATCTTTACGATAATATGAATTTTATCAACGAAACAGATTATTATACTAAAAAGGAATCAAATGATAAATTCACTTCATATGAATACAAATATTATCTTCCCTTGATTTCTGCTGTTTCTAAAGATATAAAAAACTGGGATCATGAGTCAAGTGACCCGTTTGTTGTTCAGAACAATCTTATGGATTCTGCTGCAGGTGTAAATGATATTCTTATCCCAGTGGATGCTACTTCCGTAACAACAGAAAATCTTGAAGATGTTTCTGTAAATTCTGTTAACTCTTCAACCGTATTCAGTGTTAAAAAGTCGAATAATTCAAATGAAGCCAAGGCATATGTGAAAATAAAGCCTGAGGAAGCAGGTAATTTCTGTTTATATGTAGGCTCTACTCAATTGTCTTCAATTAAAATTGAGGCAGGTGACTTCTCATATAATTATGTGAGCTCTGCAATTCAGCCCTTTACTATCGATGTGGGTTATCAGGATACTGATGATGAAATTGTAGTAACTTACACAATTCCTTCAGGCACCAATACAGCAAATCTTACTTTTGAAGCCGTAAAGGTTGATAAGGAAAGCTTTGAAGAGGCATATAATAATATAAAATCAAACGGCAGCTTTGAAATGACCTCCTTTGAAGAGACTTCGTTTACAGGTAATCTGACAGTCAAGAATGACGATGCTGTTCTCTGGACTTCAATTCCTTACGACGAAAGCTGGAATATCTATCTTGACGGTGAGCTTCTTACCTATACCGAAACAGACAGTGAAACAGGTGAAACTGTCAAGGAGGGCGATATCTTCAGACTCGGCGGCGGTCTTATCGGAATAAATGCTGAAAAAGGCGAGCATACCGTTTCTTTTGTATATAAGGCAAAAGGTCTGTCTACAGGTATTAAACTCACCATTATAGGAGCTGTTCTGCTTGCTTTTGTAATTATATTCAAAAAATGGATTATGCCCGTTGCTGAAAAGAAAAATATGGTTCCTGTGTTTCTTCGTAAACCCGATTATTACAACAATTAATCCGTGAGGTAAATATGGCTGTTTATAAAATACTGTCTGAATATGCCGACCGTGAATGCTTTTTCGGAAGTTATGATTGCGGTCAGAATGTATCGCTTAATCTGTATCGTGATTATTCTTCTGAGGCATTTGATAAATTTATTCAGGATATCCGAAGTCTCGGATATCCTGAGCTTCAGCAGAGTTTACTTGATAATCTTTGCAGCTATACATTTTCTGCTGAGGGCAAATATTTTGTTGTAGTTTATGATAAAGCAGCAAAAGAACTGCGTATAATTGAAGATTCTTTTTCTAAAGAATTAAATATTGAAATCACGTCGGAAGGGAAGTGCCCTTTCCGCTTATGGCAGTTTGAGGTAGATCATTCTCTTATTGATTGCGGTATGTGTTATATAGTTCAGCTGAGTGACTATTCCTTCTTTATTGTGGACAGTGCTCATACATATTCAGTGAATGATGACAAGCGTATATATGATTTTCTCAGAAGCAAAACTCCGGAAGATATCCCTGTTACTGTTTCCGGATGGTTTTTATCCCACGGGCACGTTGATCATATAGCAAAATTTCTTGATATATTTATGTATAACAATGATATCATCATTAAAGGACTCTATTACAATTTTGTCCCCACTGATCATTTCTCTTCAGATGCCTGGATGCGTTCTGACAAAAACCACACGGAAGTGTTTAATAATGAAGTTGCGAAAAGAAGAGATATTCCCGTGTATAAATTGCACTCAGGGCAGTATTTCTTCCTTGACGGTGCTCGCTTTGATGTACTTTGTACTCACGAGGATGTTTATCCTTCGTCGCTTGAAAATTATAATGATTCTTCAACAGTTATAATGATGAGCATCGGTGATGATAAAGTGTGTTTCCCGGGTGATGCGGGCGGAGAGGAAAGTACCATTCTTGAAAGACGCTTTCCTGAATTTCTCCGTTGTAATATTATGCAGGTTGCGCATCACGGACATTTTGGCACAAGCGTCGAATTTTATAAACTCGCGCAGGCAGAAGTTGCTCTTTTTGCAACAACTCAGATAAAGTTTGATGAAGAATATCCACATTATGAAGCAAATCGAGTTGCCTGTGATATTGCAAAGCACGTATTTATTGCATCAAACGGCACTGTTGGTTTCTCGTTTCCTCTTAAGGATTCTGAAATAGAAATCAGTCCCGATGAAACCTTTGAAAGTTTTGACGGAGTTTATAATCTTTGGGGCTACGATTATACTGATGAATTCAAAAACAGCTTAAGAAAGAAGTTTGAGTCTTTACAGGAATTCAGAATAATAAAGTATTAATATAAAAATAAAAATAAAAAATAAAAAAAAGTATTGACAATTAGCGTCTGTAGTGATATACTTTCTAATGTTCCGAACGGAATGCGAGAGTGGCGGAATCGGCAGACGCGCACGTTTGAGGGGCGTGTGGTAATCCCGTACGGGTTCAAGACCCGTCTCTCGCACCAAAAATACCTGTGGTCTTACGGCTTCAGGTAT